>PUOW01000151.1 GCA_003552185.1 Spirochaetaceae bacterium | reverse complement strand
GCCGAGGCGCGGATACGCGAGGACATCAACGCCGCGATCGAGTCGGGTCGTCTGAGTGACGCGCAGCTCGCCGAGCAGCAGGAGATTCTGAGCGAGCTGCCGGAGGTGTTCGAGGTGCTCGAGCGCGACCACACCCGCTTGATGGACGTACGTCGGCGCACGCGCGAGGCGGTGGAGGGCGCGATGATCTTCATCGGGCACACCGGGATATCGACCACCGATATCGGGGTAAATCCGTTCGAAGAGCAGTACATGAACGTCGGAACGCATGCCTCGTTCGCGAACATGATCCTGCAGCGCGATTTTCTGCGCGAGCTTCCGTGGTGGGTGGGGCTCGTAATCGGGCTGGTAGCGGCGCTAACGGTCACCCTTATCTCGCGTCCTATGTCGCCGCGGGGAGCGATCGCGGTGGGGCTCGGGGGCTTGGCGGTGACCGTGGTGGCGGTCGGTGTGCTGTTTGCGTTTGCCGACCTCTATGTGTCGCTCCTCACACCGAGCCTGGCGGTGTTCTTGACCTTCCTGGTTATCT
Source organism: Spirochaetaceae bacterium (assembly GCA_003552185.1). Taxonomy (GTDB): domain Bacteria; phylum Spirochaetota; class Spirochaetia; order DSM-27196; family SLAA01; genus B1Sed10-166. The sequence continues at coordinate 4,619 of PUOW01000151.1, read as the reverse complement.
CGCTGATCAAGTTCGTGCGCACCGAGAGTGAGAAGAGCTTCCTGCGCAACGCGTTTTCGCGCTACCTTTCGGCCGACGTCATCAGTCAGTTGATCGACGACCCCGATCGGCTCACGCTCGGCGGCGAGAAGAAGGAGCTCACCGCGCTGTTTACCGATGTGAAAGGCTTCTCGACGATCTCCGAGACGATGGACCCGTCGGATCTTGTACGGCTCCTCAATCGCTATCTCGGCGAGATGAGCGACACGATCCTGGATCTCCGCGGTACGATCGATAAGTACGAGGGCGACGCGATCATCGCGTTTTTCGGGGCTCCGCTCGATTTCCCCGATCACGCCGAGAGCGCCTGCCTCGCGACGGTGCGCATGAAGAAACTCGAGGCGGAGCTCAACAAAGCCTTCATCGAGGAGGGCCTCTCGCCGACGCCGCTGTACACGCGCATCGGGATCAATACCGGCGAGATGGTCGTCGGCAACATGGGCACGCCCAAGAAGATGGACTACACCATCATGGGTAACGCGGTGAACCTCGCCGCGCGGCTCGAGGGCGTGAACAAACAGTACGGCACCTGGACCTTGATGAGCGAGGCAACCCGAAACGCGGCCGGCGACGGGTTTCTCGTCCGCAAGCTCGACCGCGTGCGCGTGGTCGGGATCAACGAGCCGGTGCGGCTTTACGAGCTGCTCGACGAGCTCGGCGAGGCCGAGGCGGCGCAGCGCGAGAAGGTCGAGATCTTTCACGCCGGGCTCGAGCGCTTCGAGCAGCGCGACTGGAACGGCTGTAAAGGGTATATGGAGCAGGTTCTAAAGCTGGACCCTGAGGACGGGCCCACGCGTATGTACCTCGACCGCATCAAGAACTACAAGGCGAACCCGCCTCCGCCGAACTGGGACGGGGTGTTTAGTTTGACCGCGAAGTAGGAGAGAGGATGCCGCTGTACTGTTCGTTTGTGGGGTGGTCGGGTTCGGGCAAAACGACCTTGCTCCGAACCGTGATCGCGCGCCTTTCGGAGGACGGGCTGCGCGTTGGAGCGCTCAAGGCCACGCATCACGACCTGCAGCTCGACACACCGGGCAAAGATTCGCATACCTTCGCCGAGGCCGGCGCATCCACGGTCGTGCTCGCGGCCGCGTCGCGGAGCACCGTGTTCCTCGCCTCGGATGAACTGCACGCCGGCCGGCTCGAGCAGCTCTTCGGCCCGGTAGATATAGTGATCGGTGAGAGCCGCTCGTTCTCGGCGGGGCTGCGTTTTGAGGTAGCCGACGGGGTCGCCGAGTTGTCGGGGCTCAAGCGCGCGGTGCAGGAGCTCGATGCGCTCGTGACCGACGACGCCCGGCTCGCCGACTCCGCGCACCGCGCGGGCCTCGAGGTGTTCAGGCGCGACCAAGGCGAGGCGATCGCCCGGTACATCCGCGCGCGCTACGAATCGCTCGGCTTGTAACGAATCCGCGGGGTGAACTGAAGCCGCGAGGCTTCGGGATCCGCCCTGAGAAGCGTCACATACCGCTCGGTACGCGCCGGTATGGCAAGATTCAGCGGCAGGCTGCGGCTCGAGCGCAGGCCCTGTTTACGGATCGAGAGCTCAACCTCCATTTCTTCCTCGAAGCCGTTCGCGATAAACAGTACGTAGGTGTGATCTACCTGCTCGGTGCGGAGTTCGATCGAGTCGGTGCGCTCTACCCTATCGGCGTGATCCGCAAAGTCTTCATCGCGCAGCTCCGACCCGAGCACAACCTCGAACGGTTCACCGCCCGGATGGTAGGCGTAATAGAAGCGGTTCTCCTCGATCTTCACGGTTTCGCCGCTGTGGTCGATGAACTGCGTGGGAATCGACTGCATACGACCGTCCTTCTGCGGCACGCGTACGTCGAAATGCAGATGCGGCCCCGATGAGCGCCCGGTGTTGCCGCTGTAGCCGATATGCCGGCCGGCCTCCACCTCGTCTCCGGGAGAGACTATCGCGCCGTTCTGCTTGAGGTGGACGTAGTTTCCGTAGCTGCCGTCCTCGTGCCGTATCAGGATGTAGTTCGCGTGCCCGTCGTAGCGCGCACTCGGCCCACCGATGTTTGAGTCTTGCTTCACCTCCACGACCGTTCCGTCGCGTGCGGCGTGCACCGGCGTGCCGATCTCCATATCGAAATCGAGCGCGTAGGTGTTCTCGTCGTAATGGGTGAACTCGCCGTAGTAGCCTTGCGAAACGCGGAACTTCTCGCCGTGTTCAAACGGCAGGAAATAGCGATGATCGTCGTTGTGCTCCACCTCGCGCGGATCGCCGCGTGCGTAGCTGTACGAGATGCTGTAGCCGCGCCGCCCGGAGCGCTGGGTGGGCTCGAGCGTGAAAAGCCGGCGGCGTTCGGTTCCGGGCTCGATTAGGCCGCGAAACGGCAGTTCGGTATCTGTCTCGAGATTTACGAGGCTTTCGAACTCGAGATGAAGCCAGACCGGGATACGGTGCTCGCTGTCGACATAGAACTCGAACGCGCCGTCGTCGTTTTCCTCGCTGTAGACGTCCACCAGGTCGAGCGCGCCGAGCGGCGCCGCGGTTAGTACGATGAGAGCCGCCCAGACCACGAGGCCGGCGACGCGGGAAATGTGTAGCTTTTTGGTCACGATCAAAAGATACCACTGCGGCGCAGCGGTTTCCAGTGTTTCGAGCCGCGCGTGCGTTGTCGCATCTCGGCTCGGGTGCTACTATGGGCGACAGGACCGATGCGCGCCTACGCGTTCGGTGCCCAAAACGTTACACGAAAGAGCGAGGCGAAGTTGTGGCCCGAGCGGTAGTGTCTGAAGCGGAAGCAATCCTTGATCAAGAGTTTGGCGTGCTGGACAAGGGGTTTGTCCGGCTGGTTGATTATCTCGGGGGCGACGAGCGCATCGTGCAATCGGCGCGCGTCTCGTACGGCAAAGGCACGAAAACCTTCCGCGAGGATCGCGGTCTGATCCGCTACCTCATGCGCAATCGTCATACCTCGCCGTTCGAGCAGGTGGTGCTCACGTTCCACGCCAAGATGCCGGTATTCGTGGCACGGCAGTGGGTGCGGCATCGCACCGCGCGGCTCAACGAGATCTCGGGTCGCTACAGCGTGATGAGCGACGAGTTCTACCTCCCGAGTCTCGAGCAGGTCTCGTATCAAAGCACAAGCAACCGGCAAGGACGGGGCGAGACCTTGCCGGAGGACGAAGCGCAGCGCGCCGTCGAGGCAATGCGACTACAGCAGGAGCAAGCCTATGCCGGGTACGAAAATCTGCTCGAAGCGGGTCTCGCGCGCGAACTCAGTCGTGTCAATTTGCCGCTTTCCGTGTATACTGAGTGGTACTGGCAGATCGATCTCAACAATCTGTTTCATTTTCTGTCTCTCCGGCTGGATGAGCATGCCCAGTACGAGATTCGGAAGTACGCCGAACGGATTTTTGAGATCGCTCGAGCGGTTTGCCCGTGTGCGTGCGAGGCGTTTGAAGACTTTGTGCTCCACGCCGAGACGTTCTCGCGCGCTGAGCTCAACGCGCTGCGGCAGTTGGCGACGGGCGCCGAGGCCGGTAGGCTGGAAGCGCTTGCCCGTGAAGCCGGCTTAACCGAGCGGGAGCTCGAGCGATTCGTTGCAAAACTGCAACGCAGAACCTGAACCCGGAGGAGTCCGGATTCTCAACGAGGAGGTCACGAATGAGTGAAGGAGCCGAGGTAGCTGCGAATCAGTATCTAACCTTTACGCTTGATGAAGAACAATACGCCGTTGAGGTAAGCCGCGTGATGGAGGTGTTGGAGTACACCACCATTACCAAGGTGCCTCGCACGCTCGAGTTCATGCGCGGCGTCATTAACGTGCGCGGGAGCGTGATCCCGGTGGTGGATCTGCGCCTCAAGTTCGAGATGAGCGCAACCGAGAAAACGATCGATACCTCGATCATCGTCATGGAGGTCGAGATCGGCGGTGAGCGTGTGACGCTCGGCTGCTTGGCCGACTCGGTTCAAGAGGTCATCTCGCTCGACGCGTCTCAGATTGAGCCGGCGCCGCAGATCGGGACAAAGATCAACACGCGCTTCGTGAAGGGCATCGGCAAGCAAAACGAGCGCTTCATTATCATCCTGGATATCGACAAGGTCTTCAGCGAGGAAGAGATCGCTGCCGTTACCGGCGAGCAGGTGATGCAGGCCGGGCGTTCCGAGTCCTGACCGCCTCCGCGCCGGGCCGCACCGCGCCGGGCCATAGCAGATAGGCGCAACGGGACGCATGTAAAACGGGACGCATGTAAAAAGGTGAACGCATGACACCCCTCGAAGGTTCGCAGTACGAAATCACGCTCGAGGTATACGGGCAGTTTTGGTGCCTCCGCATGCACCCCGAAGGCTCGCTCGAGTGCTTCGTGACGCTTGCCGGAGGTCGGCGCCGCGAGCGTTCGTTCGCGGTTCTCGAACGCGACAGCTACCTACCGCTCGAGCTTTCGCGTGACGGCGATCTGTACCGAGTTGCGCCCTCCGGCGTGCAGAACACCACCGGCCGCGGTGAAGTGGGTGCTGAGCTTCCGGTGGCGTGGTTGGATGCAGCGCTCGGCACCCTGCGCGTCGAGAACCCGCGTGGCGAGGTGATACTCGAAACCGCCGCCCCTGCGGTGGCCGCGGT
>PUOW01000327.1 GCA_003552185.1 Spirochaetaceae bacterium | reverse complement strand
TAACCCCCGATGAGCTGTCGGGCGGGACCTTCTCGATCACCAACCTCGGCTCGCTCGGGATTGAGGTGTTCACGCCGGTGCTCAATCCTCCACAGGTTGCGATTCTCGGAGTTTGCTCCATCGCTCCAAAGCCGGCATACACGGCCGATGGTGAGGTGGAGCACATCGCTTCGATGGGGCTTTCGCTTACGATCGACCATCGCGTGGTCGACGGCGCGCCCGCGGCGCGGTTTCTGCAGGCGCTCTCCAAAGCACTCGGATCGTTCGAGGTGCTTCTGAGCGGCGCCGTGCCGGCGGAGGAGTGAGGCGGCATGCAGCGCTTTGATGTTGTCGTACTCGGCGGCGGACCGGGGGGCTACCGCGCCGCTGAGCTCGCCGCGGCGGCGGGAAAATCGGTGGCCCTGTGCGAAGAGCGGAAACTCGGCGGGGTGTGTCTGAATGTAGGCTGTATTCCCACGAAGACGCTGCTCCATGCCGCAAAGACCTACACCGCGACGCAAGCCGGAGAGCGCTTCGGGGTCACTGCGAAGGGTGTGCAATTCAACCTCGGCCAAGCGGTCAACTGGAAGAACCAGGTGGTGAGCCGGCTCACCGAGGGGGTGGCCGGCGAGCTGAAGCGCCTCGGGGTGACGGTATTCTACAGCCGCGCCGAGATCACCGATCGCCGCACCGTTCGGTGCGACGGCACGGAGCTCGAAGCCGATCACATCATCCTGGCCACAGGAAGCTCACCGGCGCGCCCGCCGATCCCCGGCCTCTCTCCTGACACGGTGCTGACGAGCAGCGAGATGCTCGACCTGCAGAGTGTTCCACCGCGGGTCGGCATAATCGGCGGCGGCTATATCGGTATGGAGTTTGCCTCGCTGTTCAGCAGCCTCGGGGCGGAAGTCACGGTGATCGAGATGCTCGACGAGATCATTCCGTTCATGGACGCACAACTCGCGACGCAGCTGCGCGCGCAGCTGAAGACGGTGCGTTTCGAGCTCGGCGCGCGCGTGGAGCGGATTGAAAGCCGCACGGTGCAGTTCAGTCGCGGCGCCGACACGCAACGGGCGGAGTTCGACGCCCTGTTGCTCTCGGTAGGACGTGTGCCGAATAGCGCGGAGATCGGTCTCGAGCGCGCCGGGGTGGAGCTGATCGACGGTGCGGTGCGCGTAGACGAGCGGATGCGGACCAATACTCCAGGCGTTTATGCCGTTGGTGACGTGACCGGGCTGTCGCTCCTCGCGCACGCGGCCTACCGCATGGCCGATGTGGCGATCAGCTCGATCCTCGCGGTCGACGGCTCGCCGTCGGCCGGCCGCCGGGCGGGGGGCAAGCGTAGAGGCGGAATGCGGTTCCGACGGAACGCGATCCCGTGGGTGGTGTATACCCAGCCGGAGGTGGCCGGATGCGGGTTGAGCGAACAGGAAGCCGCGAGGGCCGGTTTCGAGCCGGAAACCGCGCAGTTGCCGGCCGGCGTCAACGGCCGTTTTCTCGCCGAGCATCCCGATGAGCGCGGATTGTGCAAGGTGGTCGCCGATCGCCGCACACGCCGTATTCTCGGCGTGCACATGATCGGCAGCGGAGCGTCCGAGATCATCCACAGCGCCGCAGCATATATCGAGTACGAGATGAGAACCTCGGACATTCGCGAGGTGATTTACCCTCATCCCACGGTGTCGGAGCTCGTACACGACACGGTGCGCCGGCTCGATGAGCAATTGAACAAGAGCACACAGCGGCTGGAATAGGCAGCCGAGAGAAGGAGTAGCAGTATGCCCCGTTCGTTAACGGTAGATCCGAAAGTAGTAAGAAAGCCGGGAGTGGTTGCCTGTCCGGAGATTCCGATCAACGTGTACAAGTCCGATCCGCAAAAAGAACGCAAACGGTTCGGCGATGAACTCCTCCGGCGCGTGTACTACGACATGTACACGATCCGAGAGTTCGAGACGATGCTGAACGAGATCAAGACCCAGGGCGAGTACCGCGGGATCGCCTACGACCACAAGGGACCGGCTCACCTCTCGATCGGGCAGGAATCTACTGCGGTAGGTATGTGTCTGCCGTTGGATGTGGAGGACTTCATCTTCGGTTCGCATCGCAGCCACGGTGAGATTCTCGCCAAGTGCTACTCGGCGATCATGAAGCTCAGCGACGAGGCGCTCGAAGCCACGATGAAGCGTTATCTCGGCGGCGACACGCTCGCGGTTGTCGAGCGTGAACAGCATGAGGATATCCGTGACCTGGCTGAGAACTTCGTGCTCTACGGCACGCTCGCCGAGATCTTCGGACGCAACGCCGGATTTAACCGCGGGCTCGGCGGCTCGATGCACGCGTTCTTTGCCCCGTTCGGCAGTATGCCGAACAACGCCATTGTCGGCGGCTCGGCCGATATCACTGCCGGCGCGGCGCTGTTCAAGCGCATCAATCGGCAACCCGGAATTTGCGTCGCGAGCATCGGCGATGCATCTTCGGGCTGCGGCCCGGTTTGGGAAGCAATTATGCTCTCGGCGATGGAGCAGTACCGGACGCTGTGGCCCGAGGACGTGGGCGGCGCACCTCCGGTCCTGTTCAACTTCATCAACAACTTCTACGGCATGGGCGGGCAGACCGCCGGCGAGACGATGGGATTCCAGGTGCTTGCGCGGCTCGGCGCGGGCGTCAATCCGGAGGCGATGCACGCCGAACGGGTCGACGGATATAGCCCGTTGGCGGTGGCCGACGCCATGGAGCGCAAGCGAGAGATTCTTCAAGCGGGAAAAGGCCCGGCGCTGCTCGACACCATTACCTACCGCATCTCCGGTCATTCGCCGTCCGACGCTTCCACCTATCGCACCAAGGACGAGATTGAGCTGTGGCAGCAGAACGATTCGCTCGCGTCCTATCGCGCGTACCTGCTCGACAACGGCATCGCCGAGACGTCGGCGCTCGAGGCGATGGAGCAGCGTGTCGTCGAAAAGGTAACGCAGGCCTGCCGCCTTGCGGTGTCGCTCGAAGTTTCGCCGCGGCCACGTGCGGAAGTTATCGAGCAAACGATGTTCTCCAATCAACCGGCGGATCGTCTTGAAGACCGCCGGCCCGAGGTGCTCATCAGCCGTGACGAGAACCCGCGCGTGCAGCAGATCGCGCGTAAGTCGCGCTCGGCCTACGACGAGAACGGGCAAGAGCTCTCCAAGATGAAGGTCGTGGCTTATCGTGACGCCTTGTTCGAAGCCCTCTTACACCGCTTCTACGAAGACCCGACCATGGCGGCGTGGGGTGAGGAGAACCGCGATTGGGGCGGCGCGTTCGCGGTGTACCGTGGGCTGACCGAGGCGCTGCCGTATCACCGGCTCTTCAACGCGTCGATCTCCGAGGGCGCGATCGTCGGTAGCGGTGTCGGCTACGCGCTTTCAGGCGGGCGAGCGGTGGTGGAGCTGATGTACTGTGACTTCATGGGTCGCGCCGGAGACGAGATCTTCAATCAGGCTTCCAAGTGGCAATCGATGAGCGCGGGCGTACTGCAGATGCCGCTGGTGGTGCGTGTCTCGGTCGGAAGCAAGTACGGCGCGCAGCATTCTCAGGACTGGAGCTCGATCGTGGCGCACGTTCCGGGACTGAAAGTGATGTTCCCCGCCACCCCTTACGATGCCAAAGGCATGTTGAACCTTGCGCTGCGCGGCTCCGATCCGGTGATCTTTTTCGAGAGTCAGCGGCTATACGACATCGGTGAGATGTTCGTGGAAGGCGGTGTTCCGGAGGGCTATTACGAGGTTCCCGAAGGTCTGCCGGACGTAAAGCGCAGCGGTACCGATCTCACGATCGTGACCATCGGGGCAACGCTCTATCGGGCTTTGGAAGCCGCCGATGAGCTCGCCGAACGGTGGGGACTCTCGGCCGAGGTGATCGACGCGCGCTTCATCAACCCGCTCGACCTCGACCCGATCGTGGAGTCGGTGCGCAAGACCGGTAAGATTGTGTTGGCGAGCGACGCCTGCGAGCGCGGTTCATTCCTGCATACAGTCGCCTCGAACATCAGCCAATTAGCCTTCGATTATCTCGACGGCCCTCCGGCAGTTGTGGGCTCGCGGAACTGGATCACACCGGCGTTCGAGATGGAGGACACCTTCTTCCCGCAGAAGGAGTGGATCGTGGACACTATTCACGAGCGGGTGTTACCGTTGGACGGGCACAAGCCGAGCACGGTGCAGACCGGTGGGGATATCGCGCGCCGGTATCGGCGCGGGGTGTAACCGGCGCCGGTCGAAAGCGCTTCGCTCTATGCTCGTGTAGCGCAACGCTGAGCGGAAGGTACCGCCGGGGAGCATGTGGGCGGGATCGTGAATCACGACGCGGAGGAGTGCGTAGTATGATCAAAAAGTGGGATGCTGTAGTCGCGGGCCACGTCTGTCTCGATATTACGCCGCATTTCGGAACCGCCGAGGTCCGGGACGTGAGCGAGGTCCTTATTCCGGGTAAGCTCGTAGCCATGCGCGGCGTCGAACTCTCCACCGGCGGGGCGGCCGCCAACACCGGTATCGCGCTGACGTTGATGGGAACCAACGCGACGCTGATGGGTAAGATCGGGACCGATGCGTTCGGCAGCATCGTGGAAGACCTCTCGCGGGAACGCGGCGTTGCCGAGGGGTTGTTGCATCTCGAAGGCGCGCGCACCTCCTATACTGTCGTGCTGGCGCCGCCGGGTACCGACCGGATTCTGCTCCACGATACCGGTGCCAACGATACCTTCGTTGCCGAAGACGTGAGGTACGAGCAGGTTGCGCAGGCACGATTGTTCCATTTCGGCTATCCGCCGATTATGGAACAGATGTACGCCGATGACGGCGCCGAGCTCGAAGCCATGTTTCGACGGGTCAAAGAGAGCGGTGTCACGACCTCGCTGGATATGGCGCTACCGGATCCGAGCTCGGAGGCCGGCAGTGCCGATTGGCAACGCATCATCGAACGCTCGCTTCCGTATGTCGACATCTTCCTTCCGAGTGTGGAAGAGATTCTTTATATGCTCGATCGGCCCCAGTACGAGCGGCTGGTCGCCCAAGCCGCCGGGCATGATATGATGGAGGTGCTCGATATCGATGTCCTTCCAGGTATCGCGCACCGGCTTCTGGAGTACGGAGCCCGAGTTGTAGGTATCAAGTGCGGAAAACTCGGGTTCTTCCTCGCTACCGCTTCTGCGGATCGGCTCGCGG
>PUOW01000004.1 GCA_003552185.1 Spirochaetaceae bacterium | reverse complement strand
TCGAGCCGCTTTGCAGGCAACAGCTTTGCGATCCTCTGGGATCCGCCTCGGTCGGGGAGCGCGAACGTAACGATTCAGTAGTGGGGTGCGTCGCAGCTCGGCGGGCAGCGTAGTCGTGCCGGTGCGCCTCGTGCGATACTGCCCCCGCAATCGGGGGTAGGGGTGCCGGACGAGTTTGCGCGGCTGCGAAAAGAACTGTATCTCAATGGCGTGCACGCCGAACACACCGGGTTTCGCAGCCTCGCGGCCGCGTGTCTGGGCTTGAATCTCGAGGCGGGCGGTGAGCTTCCGCCGGAGTTCGAGCTCAACGCGGCGTTGTGCGCCGCGTCGCCGCCGAGATCGGCGCTTGAGGCCGCGTTTGAGAGCCTCGGGGCCTCGCCCTACGTCGATCGCCGCCTCGCGGATCTTTTGCGGTCCGCCGAGCCCGAGACGCGGTGCGAGTTTGAGCGGCGGATTACAACGTCCGCCGCGCCGCCCGCCGTGCCGCCTGCCGCACCGCCCGCCGCAACGCGAGCGCGTTCAACGGGGTGGGTCGGGGCAGCGTCGGCGTGTGCGTTCTCGCGGGCTGCGAGGTTGCGTCCGTTCGGGGGCGAGGCGGTGCGCCGGTTGCTGCGCACCGGCCTCGAAAGCGGCGGCGACGCCGGCGGCACGGACAATCTCGGTCACGAGGCCATGGTGGAGCTCGCCGGTTACGCGGCCGAGGCCGGCATTCACAGCGCGGCGCCCGAGTTGCGCGAAACGGTGCGCGCGGCGCTCCCGTGGGGCGTTCGCGCCGAGGCGCTTTGTGCGCTCGCCGAGCTGAGCGAAGCCGGAGTTCGCGAAGAGTTCGCGGGCGCCGGGCGCCCCGAGGACCTGCTCGAGGTCGTGCGCCTGATGGAGCTGCTCGAGAACACCGAGACTCGCTCGGCCGACGGTGCCCGGCCCGGCGGCGGCGGTTCGCGTGCCGCGGTTCTGCAGTCGGTGTTCTACGGCGACCCGACGCGCCTGGGTAAGGGCGGGAGCGGCGGTATCGGAAGCTTGCTCCGCGAGCTCGGAAGCGGTCTTGCGGCGCGAGAGCGGGCGGTGATTACGCTCGTGTGCTACGACAGCCGTGCCCGCGGCTATCGCTTCGAGGCCTACCGCGAGATCGCTCCGGGGCATCTGTTGGTAAGGGTGCCGGTGTACCTGCCGAGCCACGATGCGGACGGTTTTCTGCGCGCAGAGCATCGCATAGAACGGGCGGTTGAGCGTGTTTTTCGAGGCGCTCCGACCGGTGAGGGTGCGAAGGGTTTGGTTCACGTTCGCTTCCTCGACAACGCCTCCCGTGCGGTCGCGCGTGCGGCGCGTGCGCATAGACGCCCGACGGTTGTGACGCTAACGCCCGACCCCCATCGAACCGTCTGCGGCGCCGACGGTGCATTGCAGCCGCGAGGCGAGGACGAAGCGCTCTCGATCTTCAATCGAGTTGTGGTGGGAGATGAACTGCTGCGCCGCGCCGACGGCGTGGTTGCGATCGGGCGAAACGCGTTTACCGAACACCTGATCGCGTACTATCCGCAGCTCGAGAACATCGGCGCTCGCGTCACCGCCGCGATCGACGAAGGCGTGGCAACCGGCGAGCCCCCGGCGCTTGCCGACCCGGCTGAACTGCTCTGCGACAACGGGCTCCGCCACGCGCTCGATCCGACGCGGCTCGCATGGCCGTGCTTGGTGAGCGTCGGCCGATTGAGCGAGATCAAGGGGCAGGTTGCGCTCGTGCAGGCGTGGTGCGAGGGCGGATTTCACGAGCACTTCAATCTGGTGTTGGTGGGAGGCGACCTCGAGTCGCCGTCGCCCGAGGAACAGCGGCTCATCACCGGTATCCGACAGGCCGCCGCCGGGGTGCCCGCGGGGCGATTCGCGCATCTCCCGGCGCAGGATAACGGTGTGGTGCGTGCGCTATTATCGTGGCATGCCCGGCGTGTTCCCGAGCGCACCGGTGTAGATTACTACGTCTGCCCGAGTCTCAAAGAAGAGTTCGGCCTCTCTATCCTCGAGGCGATGGCGTGCGAGATGCCGGTGTTGGCACCTCTGCGGGGTGGCCCGCGGAGTTACATCCGGCATGGGGTAAACGGCTTTCTTGTGGATACCCGCGACGCGGCTACCCTGCGGAAGGAGCTTGTCGCTATCCTGATCGAAAGCCCGCGGTCCCCCGAGGCGGTTGCGCGTATCAAACACGAAGCGCGGCGAACGGTGCTCGAGCGCTACTCGGTTGAGGCGATGTCGGCGCAGTACGATGAGTTCTACCGAGGCGTAGCGACCGCCGCCGGGTCTCGAAACTCGGGGTAACGCGTGGTGTGCTTCAAAAGGAGTGTGGTATGAGCGACGGTGATCTCAGCTCGAGGGTCAAGCGAATCCTTTCGGAACAACTGTACGGCGTGCTTACCACCGTGAACGATGCAGGCGAGCCGCACTCCTCGATCGTAGCGTTTGTCTCGGCCGACGATACGCGAACTCTGGTGTTCGTCACTCCGCGTAACACTCGGAAGTATCGCTACGCTTTGGACCGCCCGCGCGTGGCGTTGTTTATCGACGACCGGCGCGATCGCTCTGAGGAACTGATGCAGGTTACCGGGATAGAAGCGCGCGGTGCGGTTGAACCGCTCTCACCCGAGAGCTGCGGCCTGTATCGCGAACTCTATCTCGCAAAGTACCCCGCGATGCGGGAGTTTATGGATGCCCCCGGAAGCGCGATCATGCGAATTGCGGTTGAGCGCTACGATGTGGTCGACCGATTTCAACACGTGATGGTGTTGCGGCCAGGTGAGAACACAGGCGGTGAGGTCGACGATGAGTGAGCGCATCGACGGGGCGAACCGCCGGCCTGAGCACCGCATCCCGACCCGTTTCCTGCTCGAGTATCTTGCCGCCGGCGGCCTCGACACTCGCCTGGCGCTCTTGATCGAGGGGCAGCGGTATCGCGGCCCGGATCCCGAACAACTCTGGTCTTTGGCGATCGAGGTCGAGCAGCTGTTTTTGCAGACTGAACTCCCGGAGCGCACCGAGCTCGAGTTGCTCGAACTGCTTGACCGGGCGCGCGAGCGCGGGCGAGAACGGCTGCTCGTTCCCTTGCCGGCGGCGCATTCGGAGGCGCATTCGGAGGAGCGGGGAGCGCTCGAGCCGCTTCGGGTCGGGCGCTACGAGCCGGCGTCGCTCGGGCCGCACGCCGAGGCGGTCCGCGCGGTTCGAATCGCGTGGGCCCGTATCTGGTGCGAGGTCGTGACTCGGCGCAGCGATAAGAGCTCTGCACTGAGCATGCCCTCGCGCGCCGAGCTCGCGTGTTTCGAGCCGGAACTGGTGAGCGCCGCCGCTCCCGGCGAAGCCGCCGCGAACCCCACCGCCGGCGATCGGCCCGCGGAGGTGACGGCCGACCTGCGCTACGCGGAGGCTCCCGGCTCAGCCCCGGTTGCGCTTACCGCGGAAGCGCTCGAGCCGTTGGTCGGCCGGCTGGAGCAGGGCGCGTGCGAAGAGGCATCGGCCTGGGCGCCGATACTCACACGCTACGCGCTCGGGCTCAGGTATAACCGTTTGATCGCTCCTGCCGACCCGTTTGAGTTTCTGGGTACGATCGCGTCCGCGGACGCCGAGGCCGACCACCTCACCGAGGCCTATCTTGCAGCTGCGGAGGCGGCCGCAGATCACGACGGCACGCGGTTGCTCCGGCTCGCACGGAGGGCCTACGCCGTTGAACGGAAACTCCCCGGTTCAGTGCGGCGGACCGAAGCCGCCCGAGCGGAAGCGCCGCCTCGCACAACCGCGCGCGCGGCGCAAGGGCCTCTGCTCTCTGCGCAGCAGCTCGTTGGGATTGCAGCCGCGCCGGGACGTGGCCGGGGAGTGGTGGCGCGCGTCGCGGCGAACGGTGCGGGCGCCGAAGGCCTACCGGCCGGCGCCGGCGTGGTCGCCGCGCAGAGCGGCCCGGCAGCAGCGGCTCGGGAAGGTGTAGTGCTGGTCTGCGAGCGGCTCACCGGGCCGATCCTGCAGGCTGCGTTTGCCTCCGGCGCCGCGGTAACGGCCGGGGTTGTTGCGGTTGTGGAACATGGCGGGGCGCAGCTCGGGCTCGGCGCGTTGCTTGCTCGCGAGCACGGGCTGCCGTGCGTCTCCGGCGTTGGAGATCTCGAGTTCATCGACGACCATACGCCGGTAGCGGTTGACGGCGACCTCGGCCTTGTGACGGTGGAACCCGGAGCTCGATAGCGGACGGCGGATAGTGGATGCTGGATAGGCAGGCCTACGATCAGCGCTTCAGCAGCTCGAGGATCGCCTCGGCGGCGTAGCGCGGACCGCGCCCGCGAACCTGCCGGCTAAGCGCTTCGAGCGCCGCGAGCGCGGGCTTCGACCGCGCCGCCTCGACCGCCTCTCGAAGGCGTTCCCCGGTGACCTCGTTCGGGTTGAGCACCGCGCCGAAGCCGTGTCGTTCGAGATCGGCGGCAACATTGAACTGATCGCTCGAGAACGGCATCACGATCATCGGAACACGATGGTATAGGCCTTCGGTCAGCGAACTGACCCCGCCGTGATGTACAAAGAGCTCGGCATCCCGAAGCAGCTCACGCTGCGCGATGAACGGCTCAATGATCGCCGGAGGCGCGAGCCGGCGGCGAAGCTCCTCGGTGTGCTCGCCGGCTCCCACCGCGATGGTTGCGTCGGGGTAGATGGCTCGCAAGCCGGTGGTGAGCGCGGTGAGTACATCGTCGCGTGCGGCCAGAAACGTGCCGAGCGCCACCACGATGCGACGCGGCGATTCGACGCTTTCTCGGGCGGGTTCTCCCCACAGCTCGCGCGCCGCGCGCGTTTCGCTCTCCGCGTCCGCCGCGCCGGCCTCGGGAGACCCGAGCCCTAGCCCGAGCTCGGCTCCGGGGCTGAAGCTGTAGCCGCAGTATACGCGACCTGGAGCTCGGCGCGAGGGAGCGAGCTCCGTCGGAGGTTCATCAAGCCCGCGGTACTCCGGCAGTTCCGGATAGTTGTGCAGAACAAGCTCAGGCGAAGCGCTGCGAAACGCGCTCCCCACCTCGCGACCAAACGGTGTTAGGAGCCGGTTGAACCGGTCGGTGAACTCGCGCTCAAGTGTGAGCGCCTCGTCTGTGAGAACCGCAATCTGTTCGCTCGAAACCGAGAATGCGCGCGGCCATCGCGGCGGCACGCTGTACACCACCTCAT
>PUOW01000453.1 GCA_003552185.1 Spirochaetaceae bacterium | reverse complement strand
CTCACGCCGGTGAGTGCGTCGAGATTGGTAAGACTCTGAAGATGGTTCTTCTCCCGCAACAGCTGCTCGATTCGGCGATACGCGTCGGCGTGCCGGAGGGCGAGCAATAGCGCATGGAATACCATGAATACGAGCAGCCCAACTCCGAGGATGTACTCGGTACGAATAACCGAAAGGTAGTACAGCACATCGTGGAAGACGAAAAGAAGGAGCGCGAGCGTTCCGGCGAGGAATATGGCCGAACCGCGCCGACCGGCCCGGATTGCCGAAACGGCTACCCAGACCACGAACAGCGAGGCCGCCACGATGATAGCCAGGTACGGATAGAGCGTGATCGTGAAGATTCGCGCAGGAGTGACAGCGGTCAACGCAACGAGTGCGACGGAGACCGCGACGAGAGACCGTCCGATCGGGCGAATGTACTCCTCGGAGAAGAGGCTTGCGACAAGCATCAGGAAGAGTGGTACCCCGCTGTAGAGGGCAAGGTACTCGAGCGTCACGATCAGCTCCCAGCCGAACAGAGTGGTTACCTGAACGACCGGGGACTCGCCGGCAACGATCGTTCGCACGGCGAGCGTGACGGCGAAGAGCCCGAACCAGAGCATGGAGCGATCGCGCGGGCGTGCGATGAACATCAACAGATGGAACACACCGACGGCCAGCAGCGCACCGAAAAAGAACCAGCTACGGTTCGCCTCGCGCCGGAGCATCGGAGTGTACCTGTCGCTGTCGGCGATCTCGAGCGACCGCACGATGCCGCCGCGGCCGTGGTGGAAATTGGCGACATGGACGATCAGATCGAACTCTTCGCCGTGCGGCACGAACGAGGCGACCTGGGCGCCGCGCCGCGGAAAGGTCGACTGCCGGTCGGTGCCGAGGCGACCACCGATGGCTACAACAGTGTCGTCGACGAGGACCCGGTAGCTCGTTGAAATATTGCGGATACGCAGATAGAGCGCGCGTACGTCCTCGTCCACGCGTACGCGGAGGCGGTAGGTCGCTACGCCGAACCGACCGAGGTCGAACGGAATGTCGTCGTCGGGCTCGAGGATGTTCGAATGCCACGGACCCGGAGTCCTCACCAGCGCGTTCGGTACGACCGTCTCACCGTCGAGCGCCTCGCGGGTGACCCGACGTTCCCAGTAGAACTCCCACTCGCCGTCGAGCGAGACACCGTCCTCGAGGTCGGCACCGCGCAGATCGATCTCTCCGTCGCGTGCGCGCGCCCCGCCGTCAGCGGCAAGGGCGCCCAATAAGCCGTCGGGTGCCGACGCCGGCGAACAGCCGGCGAGCAACGCGGCCGCCGCGAGTACGCATGCGACCGGCAGGCCACGCGTGAACCGGCGCCTTTGATTGACGAGTCGAGCGGCACGGCCCGCAGCGCCGCCGGGAACGACGGTCCGTGCCGCCGTTGCGTGTCTATTTCTCGTGAAATCCGGCCATCGCCTGCATCTCCACCGCCGGGCCCTCGTCGCGCCGCATTCGCGAATCGTGCACGAGCGCGCCGACTCCGGTCGCAAGGCCGTACAGGTTGATGAAGCCGGTCGCATCTGAATGATCGTATGCACTCTCCCCGAAACTGGCAAGGTCGGCGATATAGAGACTGTACGGACTCTTCCGGCCGGCGATGATCGTGTTGCCCTTATAGAGGACGATCCGGACGCTGCCCGTCACGTACTCGGCCGCCTTCTTCATGTAGGCATCCATGCTTTCGCGAAAGTGAGTGAACCACTTCCCGGCGTAGACGATGTCGGCGTAGCGCAGCGCGAGCTGATTCTTCATTCCGAGCGTGTCGAAATCGAGGGTGATCATCTCCAGCTCGCGAAGCGCCTTATACAGGATCGCCCCGCCGGGTGTCTCGTAGACTCCTCGACTCTTCATTCCCACCAGGCGCGTTTCCACCAGATCCTCGCGGCCGACACCGTGCTTCGCTCCGAGGCGATTGAGGGTCTCGAGTATCTGTACCGGCTCGAGCTTCTCGCCGTTCACACTCACCGGCAGGCCGTGCTCGAAGTCGACGACCACCTCCTCTTCTTCGTCGGGAGCCGTTTTCGGGTCGGAGGTCAGCTGGTACATCTCGTCCTTCGGGCGCACCCAGGTGTCTTCGAGCTCGCCCCCCTCGTGGCTCATATGCCAGAGATTCCAGTCGCGGCTGTAGATGTTCTTCCGGGAGATGTCGCCGATCGGCACCCCGTGTGCCTTCGCGTAGTCGATCGCCTCCTCGCGGCTGCTGATATTCCAGAGCCGCCACGGGGCGATGACCTCGAGGTGCGGTGCGAGCGCCTTATAGGTGAGTTCGAAGCGCACCTGGTCGTTGCCCTTGCCCGTACACCCGTGAGCAACCGCGTCGGCCTCCTCCTTGAGCGCAACCTCCACCTGCTTCTTTGCCTGAAGCGGCCGGGCTATGCTCGTGCCGAGCAGATACTTGCCCTCGTATACCGCCCCCGCGCGCAGCATAGGCCACAGGTATTCGGCGACGAACTCTTCGCGCACATCGAGGATGTAGAGCTTGCTCGCCCCGCTCGCGAGCGCCTTCTTCTCCATCGCCTCCCAATCCTCATCCTGGCCGACGTTCGTGCATACCCCGACGACCTCGGCGCCGGGATAGCGCTCCTTCAGCCACGGGATGATAATGCTGGTGTCGAGCCCACCGGAGTAGGCGAGCACGATCTTCCGGATCTCTTTCTCTTTCTGTTCCATTGTTCTGTTCTCCGAGTGTGATGATGACTATCTCGAAACCTCCACCCCGGTTCGCTCGCCGGTCGCTGGCTCGGTGTATTCCGGGTGAGCGCGTTCTACCGCGGCAAGTGCGGCGTCGAGCCGTTCGAGTCCGCGGTCGATCTCGC
Source organism: Spirochaetaceae bacterium (assembly GCA_003552185.1). GTDB lineage: Bacteria > Spirochaetota > Spirochaetia > DSM-27196 > SLAA01 > B1Sed10-166. The sequence goes on along the minus strand of PUOW01000453.1, from coordinate 2,348 downwards.
GGTCGGAGATCGTGAGCGGCGGGGCGAATCGCAGCACATCGGCTCCGCTTCGCAGGATCAGCAGCCCGTGCTCGCGCGCGGCGGCCATGATGTCGCCGGTTGCCGCCTTGGCCCGGTCGGTTTCGACGGCGAGCTTCACCCCGCGCAACAGACCGGCGCCCTTCCCGCCGCCGGAGATGATCGGGTGCGCGGCACTGAGCCGCTCGAGACCGGCGGCAAGCCGTTCGCCCGCGATCCGCACGCGTTCGAGAAAGCGCGGTTCGCGGATGGTGCGCCACACGCGAAGGGCAACCGCGGTAGTCACCGGCCCCCCGCCAAAGGTGCTTCCGTGGTCGCCCGGGCTCAACAGCGTGTTGACCTTCTCGGGAATCAGCGTCGCTGAAAGCGGGAGGCCGGCGGCAAGCGGCTTGGAGAGGGTCACGATATCCGGTTTCAGTCCGGTGAGCTCGCCGGCATACAGCCGGCCGCTGCGGCCGAGGCCCGACTGGATCTCGTCGGCGATCATAAGGATATCGTGACCGCGGCAGCGTTCGTTCAGCGCCGATGCGAACTCGTCGGTCACGCTGTCGAGTCCGCCCTCGCCCTGGATCGGCTCCACGACGATCGCGGCGACGCGGTCGTCGAGCGACTCGAGCGCCTTCGCATCGTTGAACGGCAGGTACTCGACGCCGGGCAGCAGCGGCTCGAACGGCTCGCGGTAGGCGCGTGTGGCGGTTGCCGAGAGGGCGCCCATGCTGCGGCCGTGAAAGCCGTTGGTGAACGAGACGAGGCGGTGATGGTCTTCACCGCGCGTGCGCCGTGCGTAGAGGCGGGCGAACTTGAGGGCCGCCTCGTTCGCCTCGGTGCCGCTGTTGCCGAAGTAGCAGGCGTCGTACGGTCCGGAGGCAACCAGCTCTTCGGCGAGCCGCACCGCCGGCTCGGTGGCGAAGAGGTTCGAGACGTGGATACGGCGGCGCATCTCGCGTGCCGCCACGCGTGCGAGGTCGCGGCGGCCGTGGCCGAGCGCGTTCACCGCGATTCCGGCGGTGAAATCGATGTAGCGGCGGCCGGCGGCATCGCGCACGGTCGCCCCGCGCCCGGAATCGATCCGCAGCAGTTGCGATGCGTAGCATCTCGCAAACGGCGGCTGGTGAACCTCACCGTTATTCATTTCCATAATGCGCCTCCTCCTATTGTGTTCTCAGCGGATCGCGGTTCCCGACCGCCCTTCGACCAGTGCGGCGATGTCGCCGCTACGACGATACTCGCCGATGACCACGCTGCCGGCGCCCGCCGCGACCGCCTGCAGCGCGCTGCGCGTCTTCGCGATCATGCCGCCGGCGATGACCCCCGCGCCGACCAGCCGCTCGACACCGGCTCGATCGAGCTCGCGGTGCACATCTTCGCCTTCGAGCACGCCGGGAATATCGGAGAGAAAAACGAGGCTCTCCGCGCCGAGGGCGACCGCGAGAGCGAGGGCGGCATCGTCGGCGTTTATGTTGCACGCCGAGCCGTCGGCGAAGCTGCCGATCGAGCTGATAACCGGTGTGTAACCGCCGTCGAGCAGGTGTTCGACGATCCGCGGATCAACCGCGCCGGGCCGGGCGGTACGGTTCACCACCGGATCGGCGATCGGCTCGCCGGTACAGAGCGACGCATCGGCGAGACTCAGACCGACCGCCCGCGCACCGGCGGTGGCGAGCGTTCGCACAACGGCGGTGTTCATCTTCCCGGCGAGTACCATCTCCACCATCTCCATCTCTTCGGGCGTGGTCATTCGTACCCCGTCCACGAAGCGCGGTTCCAGACCGACCCGTGCGCACCACGTGCTCGCCTCCGCTCCGCCGCCGTGCACGATCACCGCGCGGCCGGCGAACCGCTCGCCGAGCTCGGCGCCGAGTGTGGCCAGCACCTCGCGCTCGGAGGCCGCGCGCCCGCCGAGTTTCACGACGATCGGTGCGCTTCGCGGCATCAGAACTCACCTCCGGCAGGAAGCCCATCGGTTTCCTCGAAACCGAAGCGCAGATTCATGTTCTGCACCGCCTGCCCGCTTGCGCCCTTGTAGAGGTTGTCGATCGTCGAGAAGAGCGCGATCTGCCGCCCTTCGATGTGCCATCCGATATCGCAGCGGTTGGAACCGCGCACGTGGCGTGTTTCGGGGATTCGTTCTCCGGTGATGTGTACGAACGGCGCATCGTCGTAGGCACGCTGCAGCGAGCGGCGAACATCGTCGACGTCGGCGCCATCGGCGAGCTCGGCGCGCGTGGAGACGAACATTCCCTGCCGCACCGGTACGAGGTGCGGAATGAAGAACAGGGTGATGTCGCTCGCCGCGCCGCTCATACCCGACGCCGGCGCAGCGGCTGAGT
>PUOW01000401.1 GCA_003552185.1 Spirochaetaceae bacterium | reverse complement strand
ACGACTCTGGCGAGAATAGCGTTAACACACAAGGTAGGTACGAACGCCAAAAAGAGGACGCTTGGAAACGGAAAGATCACGGCCTGAACGACTTTGACAGAGGTGGTCGTCGTGAGTGACGGTATCGGTGGTTTTACCGAGGCGCTCGCGAACGGCGCGGTGAAAGCCACGCTCGAACCGGTCGGTGGTGGTGAGGTCAAACTCACAGTCCGACACAACGGGACTGTCGTCGAGAGTGGTGAGTATCCTTATCCCGGTGTGTTTTGCAAACCGACGCCTCGGGGCCAGTTTCTGAACTCGGTCGAGTCCTCGCTGGAGTCGCGCAACGGGATCGACGAGAACGAAACGCGCCGAGAACTCAAAGAATGGCTGTCGGAACTCAACGAGCTGGGCAAAGAGGAGCAGAAAAACCTCCTGCCCGACGACGTCCGGCAGATCATCGACGGGACGCGGACGCCGGTCGAGATCTACGACGGCGAACCGACGGTGTGGAAGGTCACGCTCGACTACGCCGGCCGTGAGCGCGATCTCGAGTTCACAGCGGGCGAGATGATCGCCGGTGGCGGTGGTCCGCTGCAGGAAAAGATAGCGAACCGGTTTTTCGAACTCGTCGACATCACCGAGGAGGACTGGGTTGCTATCCGAGACCACTGGCACGAACACAGCGAGGTCGCCCACATTAGCGACGAGACGACGAGCGACGCGATCGCCGACCGCGTCCTTGAGTATATGCGCCACAACCTGATGCCAGTCGGAGAGCGCGAGAAGTTGTGCAACGACGTCGCCGCTGTCTGGTACGACGAAAGCAACAGCGCCAGTTACGCCGACGTCGCACCCGACGAACCTATCGCGTGGGTGCAGGACAGTTTCTACGTCGACCAGATCGAAGCCGCCGGTAAGCAGATTGAGTACAAAGGGCAACTCACGAAAGACCTGATCGCCCGCGGTGACCTCCACGGGAAAAAAGTCCGACGGCGGTGGAAGGACGGCACTGACGAGCGGGTGAAAGTCTACCCGTTCAACCCCGAAGTGCTCGGTATCGACGGCGAGAGTCTGGGCGGTGACGAGCCAGCACACAGCGAGGTGGACGCATGACTCGCGTCGTCCAGATCGACGGTGCGCCGGGTGCCGGAAAGACGTACACGCTTCGCCAGCGCCTCGAGGACGAAGCCGCGACCGGACTTAGGCCTGAGGACTTCTACTGGCTCAACTTCACGAACTCCGGCCGCCAAGACGTCGTGCCGGAGATAAAGGATACGTTCGCAGGCGACGACACGGACATGGACCTTGAAGCCTGCGCGAAGACGTTCCACGGGCTTGCGCTCTCACTCGTCATCCGAGAGGGTGAGATCGACCCGAACAACGTTTCCGAGCAGATCATCGTCCAGGGATCGTTCCGAGCTGCCGACGAGGTCGACCCGTACGCCGACTTCTGCCGACGTCAAGGGATGAGTTACGACGCACGCGCGTCGGACCCGAAGAAAATCCTTGAGGGTGTCCAAGAGTCCGACCACACCGGAAACAAACTGTTCGCGATTAACGACTACCTCACGCAGACGTGCAAGCCACCAGAGAAGTGGCGGTGTGCGCCCATCTCTATCCCGATCGACGGCAACCGAGTGGTCGCGCTGCTCGAGGCGTGGGATGAGTACAAACGCGAGCCACCCCAGCACAGTTACCGGCTGTACGAGCACGGCGACTACGTCGACCTCGCGGCCGACATCGGCGTCGTTCCGTCGGTGGACGTCCTCTTTATCGACGAGTTCCAAGACCTCGCACCGATCGAGTATCGGCTGTACAAGCTCTGGCGAGACAGTGGCGGGATAGAGGACATCTACATCGCCGGTGACCCGAACCAGTCGATCTACTCGTTCCGTGGCGGGACGCCGTACTACTTCGAGGAGACGGACGTCGACGACGTTATCGAGCTGACCGACTCGCGGCGGTGTGCCGACACTATCGCCTCGGTCGGCCGCGATGTGCTTGCCTCACACCCCGAGACTGATCCGAGGGGCTTCGGGGGCTACGAAGACGGCGGGGTCGTGCGCTGGGAGTCGATGCGAGACAAGTACGACCTGCGTGATGCCGTTATCCGAGCGACCGATACGCACGACGACACGCCGGCCATCATGCTGCTCACGCGGACGAACTATCAACTCCGGCAACTGACGAACGACCTCCGAGACGTCGGTGTGCCGTTCGAGTTGCTGGGGACTCGCGGTGGTATCTGGCGCGGTGAGATGGCCGATCTCCTCGAGGTGCTCAACGGGATCGACGCCGGCGCCGGTGCGTTCCGAGCCGACGCGGTCCGTACGCTTCGAAAGTTGTTGCCAGACGACCTCGAGTACCCCACTGGGATCGGTAACATCATCGGCGCCGACGAGATGAACCGCATTTTCGAGCAGTACCGCGACGCGCTGCAGATCGTCTCGCGGCTCGAACTGCCAGCGTGGAAGCGCGACGTCCTACACAACGCGGTCGACGCAAAGGCCTCGATGGCACCCAGCGAGGTGCGCGTCGGCACCGTTCACACCGCGAAGGGGCTCGAGGCGCCGGTCGTCCACCTATTTACCGAGTCGTCGGACACGATGGTCACTCGGTACTCACGCGACACGCGCGCGGCCGCGGAGGAGCATCGCGTCTACTACGTCGGTGCGACACGAGCCAGCGAGGAGTTATACCTCACGTCGGGCTACTTCGACGGCCCGATCGCACCGCCGATCGAGAAGATTCGCAACTCGACGGAGGTGGGAGCATGAGCGCTGAGGTTCCCGATCCCGTGCGAGAGCAGGCACGGGTGCTCCTCGAGCAAAAGCCCGACATCCCACCGAGTGAGTTCGCCGGCGCCGTCGCGTCCGATGGCGTCGGTGACTTCGACACCGCACTCGAGTTGTACGATGAGCTGCGCGGGGGCGGTGACGATCGCGACAGCAGTGGCGGTACTGCCGAGGTCTCGGTTAGCGATCACTACCGACGCCTCGACGACAGCGGGCTCTACCAGTCGCTTGGGGCGACCGACGGTGCGTTCTGCCTCGGGAACCAGGACTTCACCGGCTGGTATTACACCCGCGGCGCTGGCGGTGCGTGGGACGGCGAAGCGCGGGCGTATGCACTGCCGAAAGAGTTCGACGTCCTTCGAGACGGCCTCGACCGGGTCCTCTACTCCACGGTTAACTACGTCGACAGTCGCTGGTTCATGGACGCCTGGACACGCTACCGCTGGGAGCGTGACGGCGAGAGTTCGTCGCGCGAGTGGGGCGCCGACGAGTCACCCACGCCGGAGTACGGCGACATCACCGCGTACGCGCCGTTCGCTGACATCGACCTGGCGGACGACGTCAAAGTCGGCCGACCCGATGGCGACATCCCGCAGGCCGACATCGAGACGGCGCTCGAGCGGTACGTCGAGGCGTTTGCCGACCTCGCCGGAGACGTGAAACACGTTTTCGCGCTCGACAGCGTCGGTGGGGCCTACGTCTTTATCGCACCCGCGGCGACGCGACCCATCGCCGAGGCGTTCGGGCGCGAGGACCGAGAGCGGCTGTTCGACGAACTCACCGACCGACTCAACGAGTGGCTCGCCGACGTCAGTGACGAGATCGCCGCCGACGTCGGACTCGAGGGCGTCTTCGAAGCCGACGCTGTCAACCACAAAAATCGGCTGTACAAGGCGCCACTGTCGGTTCACTCCTCACTGGACGGTGTCGTCACGCCGATCAACCCCGTCAATGTCAGTTATGAGTTCACGCCGGTCGAGGACGTCGACGAGCAGTTCGTCGAGCGGACGACTCACTGGGCGCGGGCGTTCACCAACACTGGACACGCCGAGGCCGTCGACTCCATCGTGGCGACGCTCTGGGCCGACGAGTACGCCGATGCCGGTGGGTGGTGTGAGACGCTGCGAGAGTGGCTCGAGGCCGACGAGCAAGTCCAAGAGCAGACCACCGACGGATCGGTGACCATCCCGCCTGAGGAGATACCCGACGATCTCGAAACGACCGACGAACTCGAGGTGGTCAAAAGCACCATCGAGAACATCAACGTCGCCGACCTGGCGAAGAGTCTCTCGAGTGGCGTCAACGACGACCGCGACCCGATGCGATTCGACCCATCGTGGCGCACCTCGAGTACCGGCGAGTCGTGTTTCGCCGACCGGGACAAGTTCGTCGACCTGAAGGAGGGGGGTGGCGGCGGGGCGCTCAAGCTTGTCGCGCTCGACCGCGGGATCATCTCGATCGCGACAGCCGATCTCCGCGGCGATGACTACTGGCGAGCTGTCGAGGCGCTCCGCGAGGAAGGGTATTCGATCCCGCTGTTCGAAGGCCACGACGGCAAGCACGCGGACGTCCTCCGACTGCACAAGACACCGGAAGACGACGAAGAGCGGAAACGCCAAACGATGCGAGCCCTGCTCGCCGGCCACTGACCGACGTCGACTTTCCTCGAGGTAGCTTCTTGATGAGCGACAGGTTTGTCCAGGGCATGGGTTGGACAAACCGCTATTTCGGCCATTATACGCGCGGACGGGTTGGACAAAACCCCCTACTTTGTCCAGGTTGTCCGGGGTGGAAAACGGCCAGCCACTGTAAGGGTTGGACAGAGAAAATCGCAACACAGCGGAGACCTACAACTGCCGTGTCCAACCTGTCCAACCCATTCGGCCGATTCGGGGGGAGGGGGGGTCTCAAATCGACCCCCCCGGGTCGCGCGCGCCCGCGCGCGTAGAGTGGCGAAGGGTTGGACACGGCCAGCCGACGCCACACCCGTTACCCCACAGATTAGAATCGGCTCGAGTTCGTGGGGTAACTCAGACCGACCGCCGATCCAAATCTCGGCGTCGGACGCGCGCGAGACCACCCGACCGGGCCGGCGGGTCATAGGCTCGGAGACAACCCCTTGCGTCGAGCCGATCGCCTCGGAGGCGGAGGCGCCACGCCACCACAATTGTTAAGACACCACGCGACAAAGAACCAGTTGGATAGAGTTGGCCACTCTCGGGTGCATCGCGCACCTGTGAGCCCACTTTTTGCGGACCCCCACTCCTCGAGCGATAGCGGCGACCCCGATCCCGACGCCGTCGCCCAGCTGGCCTCGATCGAGGCGACGTCGGGCCGGACCTCTCTCGGATCTGGTACGATTGACGGCACGGCTTGCCTGTTCTAACGAGGTGCGACGGCCGATCGAGGGTCACCACGCCGCCGTCATGCGATT
>PUOW01000057.1 GCA_003552185.1 Spirochaetaceae bacterium | reverse complement strand
TTATCTCCAGAATATACGGCGTTTTTCCCCCGAGCTCGGCAAGCTTGGTCGCGTGTCTGGCGAGCTCGGTCGGAGTTGATCTTGTGTAGAAGCGCTCCGGGAACGCCGCGAGAAACTGCTCGAGCTGTTGGTGAGTGAGTGAGGGGCAGTAGGGCTTGAACTCCTCCGGCGAGGGGACATCGCTAAATCGATCCATACCGTCTGCATGATTGATGAAAGCCGGCCCTCTGTCCAGTGGGCGGTGCCGCATAGCAGGCCTGCCTACAGGGCGGACGTTGTGTCGCGGAGGAGCGATAAAGAGGGGCGGCGCACGAGCGCCACCCCGGGAAATAAGGTGCTTTCGGGCTGTGGTTACCCAATCGCGTCACTGCCGGTTTCGCCGCTTCTGATACGCACGCAGTCGTCGAGCGGTAGCACAAAGATCTTTCCGTCTCCAATTTCTCCGGTGCGCGCGCCTCGGATGATTGCGTCGATAGTCGGTTGCACGAAATCGGCATTAACGGCTATCTCGATGCGCGTCTTCTTTAGAAGGTTAACCTCTATCTGGACGCCGCGATACTGCTCGCGGTAGCCCTTTTGCCGGCCGCAACCGAGCGCGTTGGTGACCGACATTTTAAAGATTTCGGACTTGTATAGCTCTTCCTTCACTTCGGTAAGCTTGTGCGGTTGAATATATGCGATTATTAGTTTCATGTGTTCAATCTCCTTGCAGCTCAGCCTTACGCCTCAGCATTACACGTTGCTGAAGATCTGGAACCCGCCGTAAGACTCGGTAGCGTGCTCGCTTAGGTCGAGGCCGGTGAGCTCCTCGGTAGCGTCTACGCGCAGGTTGCCCGCCGCCTTCAGTGTCGCAAACAGCACGAACGAGGTGCCCAAGGTCCAGACGAGCACCGCGATAACGCCGATGAGTTGGACTCCGAGCTGCGAGACCCCGCCTCCGTAGAACAGTCCGACTACACCGGGGTCGTTCACTCCGTTCGCGAACAGCCCTACCGCCAGCGTCCCCCAGATACCGCAGACCCCGTGCACCGATATCGCGCCTACCGGATCGTCGATATGAAGAATCTTGTCGAACAGCTCAACCGACGCAACCACGATCACCCCCGCGAGCAGGCCCACCACAACCGAGGCGCCCGGGCCGATTACCCAGGTTCCGGCTGTAATGCCGACCAGTCCGGCGAGGGCTCCGTTTAGCGCCATGCTCGGGTCGGATTTACCGAACCACTTCCAGGACGTGAACATCGCTCCAACCGCTCCGGCCGAGGCCGCAAGCGTGGTGGTTACCGCAACGTGGGCGATGTCCGGATCTGTGCCCGACAGAGTGCTTCCTGCGTTGAACCCGTACCAACCGAACCACAGGATGAACACCCCGAGCGCGGCGAGCGGAATGCTGTGCCCCTGTATGGCGTTTACCGTCGTGGTGCCGTTCTTTTTCACGTACTTTCCTCTTCGCGCCCCCAAGACGAACGCACCGGCGAGGGCCGCCCAGGCGCCTACCGAGTGCACGACCGTGGAGCCTGCGAAGTCATGAAACCCAAGTGCCGCGAGCCAGCCTTCGTCGGCCCAGATCCAGTGACCGGAGACAGGGTAGATCAGCCCGGTTATAAAGATGCTGTAAACAAGATAGCCGGTGTACTTGGTTCGTTCCGCCATCGCGCCGGAGACGATGGTTGCCGCCGTTGCGGCGAATACAACCTGAAACATCCAGTCGCGCAGCACGACCTCATCGGCGCCTGACAAGAGATATTGCCCAGTGCCGAAAAGACCGCCGACGGAGTCTCCGTACATCAAGGCCCACCCGACCGCGAAATACATCAACGCACCTGCCGAGAAGTCCATCAGGTTTTTCATGATGATGTTCGCGGCGTTCTTTGCGCGGGTAAGGCCGGTTTCAACCATGGCAAAGCCGGCTTGCATGAAAAAGACCAGCGCTGCGCACAGTATCAACCACAGCATGTCGAACGCCTCATAGAAAAGGGCGACCGACTCATCGACCGACGGCGTTTCTGCAAACGCAACCGCCGGAGCGAGCAAGATGCCCGCAGTAAAAGCGACCCGTTTTCGCATAATTCTGCTCCTCCTCGAAATGTATGCTGCTCTAAGCTTTGCAAGGTGCACGCCAAGTATGACGGTTTTATTGCGGTAAATTTGTGCGGTCTTCTGCGGTGGGGGCTAAAGTATGTTCATATAGTGAAATAGATAGTTGACTACCGGCGTAAACAAAACATGCGTTTAAGACGCACAGGTTGTGAGGGAATGCAAAAAGCACATTTACGAATAGTGAATGTGCAATTATTACATCTGTGTAGGTTTAGGAGATCTCTCGTACGAGCTTCCGGAACCACGCGTGCTGTGTCCAACTGGGTTGGCCCAGGCGTTGGGCTGCCCCGGATCGGCTGTCAGCCCGGTGCTTTGAAGACCGCAGGGTCGATGCCGTGTTTCTGCACGCGCAGCCCCATACGTCGTTCGGTAACGCCGAGCATGCGCGCGGCCTTCGAGACGTTGCCTTTGGTTGATTTGAGCGCGTCCATAATCAACTCGCGTTCCACGCCGTTGAGTGCTTCATCGAGCTTACCCTGCGGGCGGGTGTTTGTGGACTCGGCCGACTGCAGCGTTGGGGGAAGGTGGTGCGCGTGGATGACCTCGTCGACGCTTAAGAGTACCGCACGCTCGATGCAGTTCTCGAGCTCGCGAACGTTGCCCGGCCAGTGGTAGCCCATCAGCAGGTCTATCGCAGGGGTTGAGATGCGTCGAATCGTCTTATGATTCTGTCGCGCGTACTTGTCGACAAAGAAATCGGCGAGGAGCAGGATGTCGCTTCGCCGATCTCGGAGCGGCGGAATATGGATCGGGAAGACGTTGAGCCGATAGTAGAGATCGGCCCGGAAGTCGCCGTTTTCCATGAGCTCCTCGAGCCCGCGATTGGTCGCGGTGATGATGCGGACGTTGCTGCGAATCGTCTCGTTGCCGCCGACGCGCTCAAACTCCTTCTCTTGTAGCACCCTGAGGAGCTTTACCTGTGTGGTCGCCGAAAGATCGCCGATCTCGTCGAGGAAGATGCTTCCGCCGTTTGCGATCTCAAACCGCCCCTTGCGGGTGGCGCTTGCGCCGGTGAACGCGCCTTTCTCGTGTCCGAACAGCTCGCTCTCTATTACGGTCTCGGGAAGCGCGGCGCAGTTCACCTTCACGAACGGTTTCTGGGCGCGCAGGCTGTTGTAATGGATGGCTTGTGCGACGAGTTCCTTGCCGGTGCCGCTCTCGCCCCGAATCAGCACCGTAGCGTCGCTCGTTGAGACCTGCGCGATCAAATCGAACACATCCTGCATTGCCTTCGACTTGCCCATGATGTTTGCGGGGCGGAAGCGTTCGCGCAGTTGTTGCTGTAGGCGCGTGTTTTCGCGCAGCAGCTCTTCCTTCTCCTCGAGCGCCTCCTGACGGATCTTAACCGCCTGTGCAATCAACGAGGCAATTACCGAGAGCACGCGTAGGTCGTCCTGCAGCTTAGATTCGCCGGCGAACTCGCGGTCGACGCTCAAGGCGCCTATAGGCTCGTTCCCGATTCTCACCGGAACGCAGATAAACGAAATGTCTTTGTAGCTCTGCCCTTGCCGAGCACCGGTGCGGTTCAAAAAGGCGGGGTCGTCCGATATCCGAGGAATAACGCGCGCCTTGCCCGACTGCACAACCTTGCCGGTGATTCCTTCACCGAGTTTGTAGCGGCCGCGCTCTCGCTCGGAGTCGGAGAGGCCGTAGGCCTCCTCGATCAGAATCTCACCGGTATCGCGATTGAGCAGCGTGAGCGTTGCACGCAGGGTGTTGAGGTGCTCGGTCACGGCTTTCAGCACCGGCTGTACAACGTGCTTGATCTCCATGCTCTGATCGAGCAACTGACTGATCTCGAACAGCAGCGAAAGCTCTTCGAGGTTTTGTGTGTACTCCGCGGCGGAAATGGTGTTGTGTTCCACGCACGCTTCTCCTCGTAGTATCGCGCTCACACCCGGGTGTAGCGGTATGCGTTGCGCCCGTGTACATCGTGCACCCGGCGCTGGCCGCCCACCGATGCCCGCAGCTGTGCGCCCAGCTGCGCGCCCCAGCGGCGCGCCCGCAGCAATCGAGGCTTACTCGCTCTCCGGCAGCAGCCCCTCGTACACGATCTTCTCCTCGCCGTGCAGGCTCACGAACGAGCCTTCCTCGAACTGATCGTACGCCTCCGGCACCTCCGAGACCACCACCAACCCGGGATTCACCGCGAGGATCTCGTTCTCGTCTATCTCGACCGGGCCTTCCGAGATCACACCGCGCACATTCGCTAAGACCGGCAGAAACGCGCGAGTGAGCCGGTGTATCAAGAGAATCTGCGGCGTCTCGGTTCCGGCAAGCTTCGTGACCGCTTGCGGTGCCCCCGAGAGCTTCACGATACGCCCCGAGCACGCGTTCCCAAACCCTTCGTGGCCCCGATTCAGGATGTTGCCCATAAAATGCACCTTGATGGTGTTGAGCATCAAGGGCGAGTTGACCGGAATGCCGGCCGCGGTAACGACGCGATCCAGCCGCTGCACAAACCCGTGCTTGAGCGCCATCCGAAGCGCGTTCTGTATCATCAGCTCCGAATCACGCACGTAGCCGGTAAGGATCGGATACACACCCCAGGTGATCAGAAGCTGACGGCAGACACGCTCGGAGGTGGTAACCGCGATGATGTTCTGCATCGGACGAAACTTGCTCATGATGCGCGGGCTGTTGCCCCTCTTGCTCGGGGTCACGATTGCGGCCGCACCGATCTCGGAAGCCACCACGTAGGCCGCCTTCGCGATGCTGTGTCCGATGTCGTGCGACGGGCTGTGAAACGCGAAGTACTCGGCGCAGCGCTTGCGATACTCCTCGGAGCGCTCAACCGCGAGTGCAATGCGGCTGAGCATCTCGGCCGAACGAACCGGATAGGCGCCGTTGGCGGTTTCGCCCGAAAGCATCACCGCGTCGGTACCGTCGAAGATTGCGTTGGCGACATCGGTAAGCTCGGCGCGCGTGGGATTCGGGTTCTGGATCATTGAATCGAGCATCTGCGTCGCGGTAATCACCGGCTTGTTCTCGCGGTTGCAGCTCTCGATGATGCGCTTCTGCGCCATCGGGATCTCCTCAACCTCGAGTTGCACCCCGAGGTCACCGCGCGCGACCATCACGCCGTCGGCGGCCCGGATGATCTCCTCCACATTCTCGAGCCCTTC
>PUOW01000143.1 GCA_003552185.1 Spirochaetaceae bacterium | reverse complement strand
CTCGTCGATCTCAACGCCCAGCACCTGCTCGCACCTCGCGAGCAACTGTAGCCCAAGCAGACTATCGATGCCGAGCTCCTGTTGGACGAGCACGTCGTCCTCCAGTTCGGCCTTATCGAGTTTGCAGACCTCGGCGAATGCGTTACGTATTCGTTCTCGTATACTTTCCTGCACGGTTCCTTGCCTCCTTTATCGGCTTTTCACATTGATTACTTTCGGAATCTTATACCCGGCGATACGCGGTTTCAGAAACCGAACCAAGCGGCGACGCAGTTCGCGCTCGGTCTCGGTCTCGGTCTCGTTTTTGTCGCCGGCGGCCCCGTTATGGGACGCGTCGCCGATTATCACGGTTGCGCTTATGCCTTCGTCACCGAGTCGTATCTCGGCCTCATCAACGAAATCGCAGGCCTCGAACACCGCGCGAAGCTCCGCAAGATCCACCATCAACCCGTTCGCCTTGCAGGTCGCTTTCTTCTCGCGCACAAACACCAGTTCGTCGCCGTCGTATCGACAAATATCGCCGGTGTGAAACCATCCGTCGCGGTCGAACGCCTCGCCGGTTTCGGTCGGTCTCCGGTAATACCCGAGCGCCACTCCCTCGCCGCGTAGCAATAGCTCCCCGTCCGACGCGGCGCAGCGGGTCTGCAACACCGGAAGCGGCGTACCGATTGTACCGGCTCGGGCGGCTCTGCGCCGGTGCATCGCCACCGGAGTGAACTCGGTCAAGCCGTATCCGTTGATCACTTCCGGAGCAATACGTCCACGAAACCGCTCGAACTGCTCCGAGCTCAAGGCGCTTCCGCCAAGCGCCAGCAACTCAACACCGATGCCGGAACCGTCGGGAGGCGCAAACAGGTACAGCGCCTCGGCGAGTTCCGGCACCACCGGCAGAAACGAGATGCGTTCGGCCGCGAAGGTCTCGAGTGCGCGCCGCGGATGCGCGGTCGTTACCACCACGGTCGGCACACCGTACAGCAACGGCAGTACCACCCCGGTCACGAGCCCGTAAATGTGCGACATCGGAAGCATAAGCCCCACGTTACGGCAGCGCTCGATCTCGATTCCGTTCGCAACCCCGGCCGCTCCATCGCGATACTGTTGGGCGGTCAAGAGCGCTCCGAGCGGGTAGCCGTAGCCGCGATAGGTGAAGTTAATCGAGACCGCTTCATTCGGAAGATCGGGGTTCTCCTCCGGCGCAGGCCCGACCGGGGTGAGTTGCTCGGCAACAGTCTCTAAAGCACTTTCGACGGCCTCACTACTCGCATCTTCGAACTGCAATCCGCGTACCACCAACACGCTCGGGATATGCTTGAATCGCCGCAGATGCGGTGCCAGAACCGGGAGAACCCCCGGATCGCTCAGCACGAAGTGAGGCTGCAGGTCTCGGAACACCGCGGCGAGTTCCGCCGCCCGATACTCGAGTTTCAGCGGAGCGGCGACAATCCCGCGCGTGAGCAGCGCCGCAAACGCGGCGGCGTACAGTGTGCCGTTCGGCAAACACAGCGCCGCTCTCATCCCTGCGGCGGCACCGCGGCGATCGAGCGTGCGCCCGATCTCACCCACCAGCGCCACGAACTCGCGGCCGCTGCAGCTCGCGGCCCGCCTGCCCCCGGAGTACTCGATGAACACCGGATTGTCTCGGCGAGCGCGCGCACCCTCGACAAGCTCGTGGCCTAGGTTGTGCCGTGAGCTCACAGCTTCTCTCCGACCACGATAACCGCCTGCGGCGGATCTCCCAACGCGGCTTCGCACCGGGTAATCCGAAAGCCGGCCGAGCGAAGCAGCGCTGCGAGCTCCTCGGCTGTGTAGAACGTGAAGTACCCGTCCTCCTCGAGCTCAAACAGGCCGGCAGCCTCGTTCAGCATCTCTCTCGCGCGCTCCAACTCGCGCGCGTTTTCGCCCTCGCCCGACCGCGAGGCTCCGGCGCCCGCGCTCCGCGCTCCCAGATCCTCTACGTACTCGGTGAAGATCGTCGAGATATCGCTGTCGGGACGCATACTCGAGATAACCAAGCGTCCGCCGGGAGCGAGCGCATACCATAGCGCCTCGATCGCGTACTCGGGATTGAAGAGGTACGAAATGAACAGGCTTGCTACCACAACATCGAAAGCCTCGTCCGGTAACTGTCGCGGCGGCAGTACCGGCCCGGTTCCGAACCTGAGTTTCTGAAACTCAAGCTGCTCAGCCTGTATCGGCTCTCCGCGCGGTCTATGCCGGCCGTGCGCCATACGGGCGGCGCGGCTCAGCTCGCGTAGCACAACCGCGGTATCGCCGCCGCATCGAGCTTCAACGGTCGTATACCGTTCCTCGGAAAGCTCAACACCCTGAAGCGCGGTCTCCAACTCTCGCGGAGCCTTGGAGAGCAGCTCCTCGAGCGCCGCGTTTGTGAGCCCTTCCACACGCCCCCGCAGGTACCCGGCACCGAGCTCCGGGCGCTCGAGCAGCCGTTGAAACGGAATGAAGCGACACGGTTCAAAATCGACGACTCGAAACTCGGCCCGCCACGGCGCTTCGCTCCGTTTGTTGCGCCCCGCGGCGGCGACCGCCCGAAGCTTCGCCTCGGCGCTGCGAAGCGCGCTCGGCACGAGGTCGAGCGCGGTGATCGTAACCGGCGGTTCCGGCCGACGTGCATCCAGATCGAGTGCAAGGCGTTCGAGAAACAGCCCGGTTCCGCACCCAATATCCGCTACGCGCGCGCCGGGCTCGATCGCGGCCAGCTCGAGCTCACGGTCCAAGAAGCGCCGAAACGGTTCGATCCTTCGATACACATCGTATCCCGAGCCCGCGCTCCCTTCGCCGATCAGGTAGCGTTCCCAGTAGCGCGGCGCGTCGAGCGCCTCGTGACGGTCGAGCCGCTCGCGCTCGCGCGTGATCACCTCGAGCAGTTCCTCGCGGTCGGGTTTCGGTGCTTCAACTTCCTCATGGTGAACCGCTTCAAACGCTCGCTCCGCAATCAGCCTGAAGGTCGCGATCGCATCGTCGCTGGTACGCAAGTTATGACCGGCCGGCACGCGCACAACCTCACGCGCGGCCGGCGCGGCGATACTCATGATATCGAACACATCGTCATGGGTTACCCATTTGTCGTGCTCGCCGCATATCCACAACACCGGGACCTCGATTGCACCCATATCGGCACGCGCATCCGAGACCGTGGCGAGGCCCTGCTGCACCAGGTCGGCGGCGATCGCATCCAGGTTCACGAGATGCCCCAGCAAGCCCGCTACACCGGTCGGAACCCCGAGCTTGTGATTGCCGACCGGGTCTACGCCGCCGAGCGTGTTCACCAACGCGGGTTGGCCCGCCGCCACGCCCATGACGCTCGCCCAGAACACGACGCGCTCGCGATTGCGAGGATCGAGCGCCGCTTTGCGCCCTTCGAGGGCAGCCATGCTGAAGGTCACCGGAACTACCCCGGTAGGCGTGAAGAGATCGGTTCGGTAGGCGAACTCGATCGTGGCCTGAAGGTCCGAGAGGCTCTGAGAAACGCGAAAGCGAAGCATGTCGTAGTCGCGGCCCTCGTGGCCGACGCTCGAGTAGCTTTCGCCGGGACGATCTATCCCGTCGTACCGGATCGTCACCACGTCCCGACCGTAGCGTGCGAAGGTGGCGGTCAGCACGGCCGCCAAAGGCGCCCCGGCTTCTTTCTTCTTTCCGAACGCCGGCGGCAGGATCACTACCGGGGCCTCACAGCCGAAGGTTGTGGCGTTGATGAGGGCCTTGATCGGGCGCCCCTCTCGGTCGTGGTAGGTAATCGCACGAGACAACGCCGCCTCCCCAAGAGCCGCGGTTTGCCCGGAGTTCTTGAGCCGCTCCCACGCGCCCGAACCGATCTCGCGAACCACCGAGTTTCCCCGCTCAACACCGCACTCGATACCGAGCGTAACTCGAGTTCCGGACTCCGAAGCCTCGGCGGTTGTGTGGCGGATCTCACCGCGCTGCGATCCCTCCCCCCGGTCGTAGCGCACCGGGGCGCCGATCCGGAGAAACCCGGAAGCGCCCTCGAGCGTCCCGTCGAGCGCGCCGTCGAGCTCGAGCACGCAGCGCATCCCGCGCGCGCTCGTGTCGATCACGCGCCCCGAAAACGCTCGTCCCGGAAGGTCCGGCAACTCGAGCTGTATCGCGGCATCTCGCGCGCTCCCTGCATCACGCCCGTGCCCGCGCTTCTCGGAGCGAAACACCGTGCGAGGATACGAGAGCTCGACGAAATCGCCGTGCCCGCCGTGCCCACCGTGCCCACCGTGCCCACCGTGCCCGCCCTGCCCGCCGTGCCCGCCGTGCCCGCCGTGTGCCCGGCTTCGGAAGAAGTAGTTCTCTCCGTCAAGATTGAGCCCCACCACAAGCTCGACCGGGAGCTCTTCGTGTGTCTCCTGTGTGTCGGTTTCGAGGAGCCCGTGTAGTTCGTCGCGCCGAAGCAACAAAGCGGACGACTCAGGCAGGAGCTGTGTCTCGACCACACGCTCGGCTTCTAGACCGATGATGCGAAGCTCGGCCTGCTCGCGGCGTGCACGCGCGAGTGTCTCGGCGATCTCGTCGGCCTCGAGCCGAAACTCCGAGTCGCGACCGGCGCGCGCCGCGAGCCGTTCGTAGGTTGTACGAAGCGTAATCCCGGAGCTTCGCTCAAGAATGAAGTTCCGCAAGCGCGCCGCGTGCAGTTCGCCGATACGTTTGATCGACAGACCTGCGGTTGAGTACTCCGCGAATCGCTCGGCGCGCACATGCACGACCGCCGCCTCGAGCGTGATCGCGCGCCGGTCTCCCGGTAGCCGGAATGTAAGCTGTAGAGACTCGGCGGTGCTAAGCTCGCCGCTGAACCGGATCTTTAGCCCTTCGGTAGATACTTGGCGGATACGTTCGATCTCGAGATCGTCGCGCGGGCACTCAACCGGAGCGATACCACACGTAACCCGCGGCAGTTTTCGGGCGTCGGGCGCGCCGCCTTCCGATTCGGTCCGCGAGAACGAGTCGCGCACGAATCGCCGCATTATCGAACGCTCGAGCTGAGTCGAGGACACGAACTTCAGCGCGACGCGGTGCGCCTCGGTTCGCGGATTCTGCGCATACCGTAGCGGGCTAACCGGCAGACGAATCTGCTCGCGGCCGCCGGGAAGCGTAAACCGCACCGCCTGCGGCTCAACCGCCTTCGGTAGCTCAAGCATCATTCCCGAGACACTGATATTTACACCGCGGGCGAACAAGCGCCCGTCGCGCGTTTCGCACTCTACCCAGCCCCGGTG
>PUOW01000194.1 GCA_003552185.1 Spirochaetaceae bacterium | reverse complement strand
TTTCGCGACCGCATCCATGTGTTCTGGCACAACTGGGCGACGCAGACGCGTACCGCGCTCACCTACCTGGAACCCGACCAAAGCGTGGCGCCGCCGCGCGTTACTCCGGTGAACTTCGCCGACGGGGGGAGATCGCGGCGCGAAGAGGTGGAGGTGGCGTGGCAGCCGCCGCCCGACCCATCCGGGATCGAGGCCTTCAACTACGTCTGGAGCCGCGACCCGGAGGCCGAGGTTCCGCTCGAGCCGCGACTCGGCTCCGATGCCCGGCGAACGCGCCTCGAAGCCGAGGAGGACGGGCGCTGGTACTTCCGCATCGTCACGAAGGATCGCGCCGGAAACTGGTCGGCGCCCTCTACGGTTGCTTACGAGCGCGACCGTACGCCCCCGGATCCGGTTGTGTTCGTTCCGCCGCCGGTGGATGAACAAGGGTATCTGCAGTCGAACACCTTTACGCTCGAGTGGGAGCCGCCCGACGACGATCATCTCGACGGTTACTCGGTCTCGTTGACGCGACTCGGAGGACCGGAGCTCGATATTGAGCCGGAAGCGTTCGGCGTTCCCACGCCGTCCGCGACCGTGATGACGCGCTCGCCGAGAATCGCGCGGCGCAATATCGACGACGGCGTCTACGCCCTTGCGGTTGCGCCGATAGACGATGTGGGGAATGTCGGCGAGCCGCAGACCCTGGTGTTTCGTACCAACAAGTATATCCCGACGACCGAGATCTGGAACATCAGCAGCAGCCGCGACATGCTCGGGCGCTACAGTCTCGAGATACTCGGGCGTGGGTTTACCGCCGAGGGTGAAGTAGAAGAGATCGTCCTCGACCGCGAAGGCGAGGAGCCGTTCGATTACGTCTTTAGCCTGGCCGACGGCGCGTTCTCGCTCGACGGAGATCAACGAATCAGCGAGCTGCTGATCGATCGGGTTCGTACCGGTGAGTATCGGGTTGGACTGCGCCATTCCGAACGCGGCTTGCAGTTCGCCGATCGCGCGCTCGCGTTCGAGGAAAGCGGCCACATCAGCTTCGGTAACTACACCGTGCGCTACGAGCCGCGCTTTGTGGGTGCCCCGCGCAGCGGGTTCAGCCTCGCGGCCGCCGACGTTATGCTCGGCGGAGCGGCGCTCTTGTTGGCGTTGGTGGTTGCGTTCTCAGGTTCGCGCGTCGCGGGGCTGGTGGCCGAGTCGCGACTGTTGGAGATGGAAGTAAAGGCGCTGCTGGCCGGGGCGCCGCTGCCGTCGCAGAAAAAGGTAGAGAGGATCAAGGCTATGAAGAGACGCGGAGTAGGGCTGCGGGTTAAGTTCGCGTTTTTTGTCGTGCTGTTGGTGGTGGCGGTGGTGGTGCTGGTGGCGTTCTTCCTCGGCTCCACCGCGCTCGAGCGCCAAGAGAACACGCTTGCGCGAGGTTTGGAGCAGCGCGTCGAGGTGCTGCTCGAGAGTCTCGTGACGCAGTCGGCACAGTTGCTCGATAACCCCGAGGACAACCTCATAGAGCTGTCGCAGCTCACGCGCCAAACCGAGGTCATGGACGAGGTGCTGTACCTCACCGTCACCGGTCGTGGTCGAGAAGGAACCAGCTTCGACTACATCTGGGCGACCAATGATCCGGTGCTCGAGGCAATCGGCACCGAAGACTACGACGAAGCTGCCGCCGGGCGCGAGGTCCTCCCCGAGATCGATACCGGAGAGTTTCAGCCGTTTGGGCAGTCGCGGCTCGAGGATCCGGTGTCGGAGGTGATCCCGGAGCTCGAGGAAGAGATTAATCGGCGCGCCCGCGAAGAGCTCGGCGACATCCCACAGCAGATAGACGACTTCACCGATCGAATCAGCGAGCTGGTGTTGATGGGCACACCCGAGGCCGAGGCCGAGCTCGCCGAGATAGACGAGATACGAACCGAGCTCGAGGGGCGGGTCGGCGAGGTGCTCGCCGAGGTCGGCCGGGGTATTCGCAGCTATCCGGAGTTCGACGCCGGCGAGCTCGGACGCGATATCACCGAGTACCTGTTCTATAAGCCGGTGCTGTTTCGGATGGTAGGCGAGACGCCCGAGGAAGCGCGCTACTATCGGGGCATGGTGCGTCTCGGTGTCTCCACCGATTTGATCCTGCGCGAGATCGACGAGACCACGCAGGACCTGATCATGAGTACCGTTATCGTGGCGGTCGGTGCGGTGATAGCCGGTATCATCGGCGCGACGATCCTCGCCACAATCGTCGTTATTCCGATCAACAGGCTGGTGAGCGGCGTTGAGGTCATACGCGACACCGAGGACAAAGAGAAGCTTGCGAGCCATTTGATCAATGTGCGAACGCGCGACGAGCTGAAGCTTTTGGCCGATACCGTAAACTCGATGACGCAAGGGCTCGTCAAGGCGGCGCAGGCCAACAAGGATCTCACGGTCGGTAAAGAAGTTCAGAAGATGTTCATCCCGCTCGACCTAAGCGGCGCCGGACAAAAAATGACGACCGGGTACGAAGACCTGCCGACGGTGGAGTTTTTCGGGTACTACGAAGGTGCGAAAGGCGTGTCGGGAGACTACTTCGATTATCGCAAGCTCGACGATGATCACTACGCCTTGATCAAGTGCGACGTTGCCGGTAAGGGTGTTCCGGCGGCGCTGATCATGGTTGAGGTTGCGACCATCTTCCTCGATTACTTCAGCAACTGGACGCTCAAGACGCACGGGCTGCGGCTGAGCAAACTGGTGTATCGAATCAACGATCTGCTCGAGGAACGCGGATTCAAGGGACGTTTCGCCGCGTTCACGGTAGGGTTGTACAACGCCACTACCGGCAAGCTGATTCTCAGCAACGCCGGAGATAACCAGCTGCATATCTACAAAGGCTCGCGTCGGCGCGTGGTTCAGATGAGCATGCCCGAGACGCCGGCGGCCGGCGTGTTCCCGAGCAGCATGGCGCCGCAAGGGTTCCCCGAGATCAGCGTCACGCTCGAACGCGGCGATATGGCGCTGTTCTTTACAGACGGTGTAGAGGAGGCGAAACGCGTCTTCCGCGACTCTGCGCTTCAGCCGATCAGCGACGAACAAGGCATCGGCGATGAGGAGCTTTCGTTGCAGCGTATTCATGAGATCGTAGCGGCGGTGCAGACCGGAGGCCGATATACGCTCGAGCGTGTGCACACTCCCGATCCGGACGAGGTGCTGACCTTCAACTTCGCCTCGTGCGAGCCTACCGCAAGCAGCACGGCGCTCGCGCTGATGGCGGTCGAGAAGGTCTTCCGGCTCTACCGTGCCCCGGAGCTCGGAGCCGAGCAGCGCATCGCGGTCGACAAAAAGATAGACGACTTTCTCAAAGCGCATTTCGAGCAGTACAACCTGTTCTTCGGTCATCAGCGGCAGGGGACGCCCGAGGACTCGCTGTACAACGAGTACACGCACCTCGTTGAGGACGAGCAGTACGACGACCTCACGATGCTTGCGTTTAGACGCAAGTAAGTGGTAATCGGGACGCTGTCGTGATGCAGGTCGGCCATGTAAGCTTCTATTGCGAGAACTGCGGCAAAGGGGTTGGACCGAACGCGCGGGTCTGCCCGCACTGCGGCCGGTTTTTCTCGGCGGTCAAATGCCCGGCCTGTAACTTCAGCGGCGAGGTGGCGCTGTTTCTGGCCGGGTGCCCGAACTGCGGGTACACCGGCGCCGGGCGCAGCGAGCAACGCTTTGAGGTAGTGGATCTCGGTCGCGGCGGCCGCGCGAGGCGATCGGGACGCTCCGCGAAGCGCTACTGGAACCGCGAGCGCGGCGAGCGTCCCCGCTGGCTGTTCGCGCTCACGATGTCTATCCTCGCGGCCTCGTTCTTGGTTCTCGTCTGGATCTACCTGCGATTGTGAGCGCTCAGTACAGAAACCCGAGTCCGATCCCGCCGAAGAGGTAAAAGTCGTCGAGAGATTCGAGTTCCGCGGCCCCGTAGGCCGAGAGAACCATCAGCGTTCCGGGAATCATAAAGTGTGCCTCAAGGGCGGTTGAAACCGGAAGCGCAAGAGCGAGCCGACCCTCATCGAACGGCTCGGAGCGGAGCGCAAGCGACGCACCGGTTTGGAACGACCCGATATCGAGGTACGCGCCGGTGCGCAGGTAGCTCCAGGCCAGGAGCTCGGGATCGGCTTCGCGCGGTTCGCCGTACCATGGGCGCGCCGGCGAGAACGCGAGTTCCGGGCTTGTAACCAGGCGCAGCGCGTTGAACCGGAGCTCTACCGGGGTAGAAAGCTTGACGCCGGGCGGGTTGCCGGCGGTGTCGGGCACGCGGTACGCGGAGTCTTCGGGGTAGGTCTGCATTGTGCCCGATAGCGTAGCGGCAGCCGATAGCCACGGCCGCTCCAACGAGGTGAACCCACGGCGTAGATATCCGGTGCCGCTGAGATAGTTGCGCTCGAACTCATCGTGGGCATACGCGGTGCCGTGCCCTCCGAGCTCGAGCTCGTGAGGCAGGCCCACTCGAAACCCCGCGTGGAACGGAATCCTGGTGCGCGAGGCGCCGGAGAACCAGTCGCGATGACCGAGCACCACGGTTGTGAACTGAAACGCGCGTGCCGGCAGAACCTCGCTGTTCGGCGCGAACAACAAGCCCGGGGAGGCGCTCCAGAGGCTGCGGTACCGAAGCGTGTGAGTGCTGTCGACGCGCAACCGCCGCTGCTGCTCCGAGACCGGGGTTCCGTCCGGGGCGAAACCCACGAGGCGCACGCGGTACGTACCGTCGGGAACCGGCGTGCCCTCGACGTCGCGCCCGTCCCACCTGATCGTGTTCTCGCGCCGATCGAACCGTGCAAAGCTGTGGCTCCAGACCGTGTTACGGTCTTCGTCGAGAACCACGACCCGGCCGCTTCCCACGTTCGTGGCCTCGAACGCGATGCGGACGCTCCCATGAACCCCGGGGTTTGCAGGGTTTAGCCGCTCGCGGCTGAGCCTGAGTCGTTGTAAGGTAAACGGCGCCTCGCTGAGCTCGGCGTGCGCAACAGTGGTTGCGTTTTCGCTGATTTGCACGCGCCGCTCGAGGTCGTGATAGCCGAAGCGGCGTGCTCGCAGCGTGTACACTCCGGTCGGAAGCTCCACCAAGCGCGAATCGGTGCGCTCACCGTCTACAAAGAACTGCACCTCAGGAACGTTTGCCGAGAGCGAGAGATAACCGGTTATCCGTCGCAGCTCGATCTCGATAACGGCGGTTCGTGGCGTGTCGAGCCGGACGGTGTAACGCGCGGTGTAGTATCCCGGGGCCGAGACACGAATACGATACGTGCCGG
>PUOW01000069.1 GCA_003552185.1 Spirochaetaceae bacterium | reverse complement strand
GTGGGCCTCAATCGGGGTCGCAGCCCACCAGCGCACAGCGAAATCGCGCATACAGCTCGCAATAGGTATGGTAGCTCGCGGTATAGCGCTCATGCTCTTCGCGCGTCGGCTCGTAGCGCTGTTTCACGCGAACGAGCGCCTCGGACGCCTCCACCACATCGTGAAACTCGCCGAGGCCGGTGAACGCAGCGCAGGCGTCGCCCACGAGCTCGGCGTCCTCCACCTCCGGAACCTCGATCGGAACGCCGACGATATCGCTCTTCATCTGATTCCAGACCGCGTTTTTCGCCTGTCCGCCGCAGGCCATGAGGCTCTCGACACGGCAGCCGTGCTCGCCGAGAATCTCGACCGCTTCGCGCACCGCGAACCCGATGGAGTCCACCACCGCACGGCCCATCTCGGCGGTGCCGTGCTGCGCCCCGAGCTCGATGAACATGCCGCGGCTGAACTCCCAGGCCGCGCCTTGATGGATCGACGGGAAGAACCACGGTTTCTCGGTGCGGTGCGCCACGCGCCTGATATCGGTCAGCATTTGATCGTACGGCAGCCCTTCCTGTCCCGAGATCCCCCGGAACCACTCAAACAGCCGTCCGGTTGAGGAGAGGATTCCGGCGACGTTATAGAGCCCCGGCACCACGTGCGGCAGGCAGCGAATCTGGGGATCGGCTACCGGGCGCGCCGAGCAATGGTTGATGCCTTCCGATGTACCGGCGCGGTCGCAGGTGCGTCCCGGGACAACGGTCTTGGTTCCGAGCAAGCTGATGAGAAAGTCGTGCCCGGCCGCCACAACCGGAAGGTTCGCGGGAAGCCCCAGGAACTCGGCCGCGCGCGCTCTCACCGTTCCAACACACCGGCCGATCGGAACAAACGGCGCAAATAGCTCCCGGTCGAGTCCGGCGGAATCGATTTGATCGGGAGTCCAGATGAAGCGCGCAAACTCCTCGCTTTGCGTGATGGTAACCGCCTCGCCGGTGAGGAAGTACATAATGTACTCCGGACAGGATAGAAACAGCCGAGTTCGCTCGAAAAGCTGCGGGTGCGCTTCGCGAAACCATGCGACCTTCGGGAGGAAATACGACTCGCCTTCGGTGGGTACCGCCTCGCCCGACTCGAGCCACATCAAGGCGTGCGACAGCGGCTCGCCGCCGCCGTCTACCGGAACCACCGTAGGCCCGTGTCCGCTGATTGCCACCGCCGCGATTGAGCCGCCTAAAACGCGGGGCATACGGTCGAGCATGATCTGCAGCACGCGCAACCAGGTTTGCGGGTACCAGCGGTCGCGATCGTGCTGGTGCGCGAGGATTCGCTCACGGTCCCACCAGATTAGCCGCCCCTCTATGCTCACGCAGCCGAGCTTGATCGAGGACGTGCCGACGTCGACGCTGAGAACGTAGGTATCCGCCGGCTTCTCGCCGCGGTTATCGATGCCACTCTCGCTGCTCACGATTCTCTTACACCTACCCGGCGGCGCACGCCGTTCTTCACGAACGGCTGCAACGCTACCACAAGCACATAGCGCGGTCAAGATTGAATAACGCAGCGCCTTGGGTGTAGGATATCGAGACACAACCGGAGGACTTCCCATGAGATATACACAGAGATCATATACTCCAAAAATCGGGGCCGAGCGTTGCGCCCCCCGGCGCCGGCGGCGACGTTCGGCCGCTACGGCGCGGTCGGCGCGTCTGCTCCTCATCTCGGCGGTAGCGGCGGCGCTTTTCGTCGCTGCTCCGATCGCGGCGTTCGCGGCCGGCGGCGGCGAGGCCGAACCCGAGGTCGCGTTCTCGATCGCGGTGTTTGTTCCGGGCGTGGTTGAGGGTAGCCCTACCTACGAGATGCTTGTAGAGGGCGTGGAAGCGGCCGCCGCCGAACGCGAAGACGTCGCGGTTCGGGTTGTGGAAGGCGGCTTCAACCAAGCCGAATGGAGCGACGGCCTCACCTCGCTCAGCGCGTCGGGCGAGTACGACCTCATCGTATCCTCGAACCCGTCGCTCCCCGAGATCGCGGCCGAGGTAGCGGAAGGTTTTCCGGAGCAACGGTTCTTGATCGTAGACGGTTACGGTCACAACCACTCGAGCATGGCCACGGTGTTGTTCAACCAGCGCGAGCAGGCCTTTCTCAACGGATACTTCGCCGGGCTCGTAACGACGCACCCCGAGCTCGAGCACGCTCGCGACGAGCTGCGCGTGGGGCTCCTCGCCGGCCAGGAGTACCCCATTATGAACGAGGTGATCCGGCCCGGGTTCGCGCTCGGCGCCCAGACCGTTGATGCCGATATCGAGGTAGATTTCCGCGTGCTCGGCAACTGGTACGACGCCGGCACCGCCAACGAGCTCGCCGGCAGCATGATAGGTCGCGGCGCGGACGTGATTCTCACGATCGCCGGCGGCGGCAACCAAGGCGTAATCGCGGCGGCGAAGGATCGCGGCGCGTATGTGCTGTGGTTCGATTCCTCGGGCTACGACCAGGAGCCGGGCGTGGTGCTCGGTAGCTCGATCATTCGTCTCGACCAAATCGCGTACGAGCGCACGCTGCAGGCCATCGACGGTGAGCTCAGCTTCGGCGTCTCCGAGATCGTGGGGGTTCGCGAGGGCTACGTTGATTTCGACACCGAGCACTCACAGTACGAGCGGCACGTGCCGAGCGATATCCGCGCCGAGATCGATGATCTGCTCGAGCGCATGCGCACCGGCGAGCTCGAGCTCGAGATGCCGAGACTCTAACCGAGGCGAGCACCGGGGCGGGCGCTTCCTGCCGGTAGCCGATACGGCCGCCGGCGCCCCGCGAGCGCGCCGCCGAGCGGAGAAACGTGAGCATCCACGAAAACGAGAAACCACAAAACGCCGGGCCACAGAACCGAAGGCCGAACGCTCAGCCGATCGCCGAGCTGCGAGAGATCAATAAGCGCTTTCCCGAGAACAACGTCTGGGCGAATCGCGACGTGAGCCTCACGATCCACGCCGGAGAGATTCTGGCGCTCGTTGGAGAGAACGGCGCCGGAAAGTCTACCATCATGCATGTGCTTTCGGGCGCGGTCTCGCCCGACTCGGGTACGATCCTCCGCGATGGGAAGCCGGTGCGTTTCGAGCACCCGCGCGACGCGATAGAGTCGGGCATCATGATGGTGCACCAGCATCCGCAGTTTGTACCGGAGCTGCAGGTGTGGGAGAACCTGGTGCTCGGCATTGAGCCCCGGGGCCGCTTCGGCGCGATAGACCGAACCGCCGCGATCGAGCAGATCGCGGAGCTCGCCGCGCGCTACCACATCCCGATTAACCCCAATCAACGCGTTGAGCATCTGTCCTCGAGCCGTCTTCACCTCGCCGCGATCCTCGGCGCCTTGCTGCGCGAGCCGGAGATCCTGATCCTCGACGAGCCGACCGCCCCCTGCAGCGAGCACGAGGTCGAGCTTTTGTTTGCGCTCCTCCGAAGTCTTGCCTCCGACGGCCGCGCGCTGATCTTGATCACACACAAGCTGCGCGAGGTGTTCACCGTCGCCGATCGCGTCACGGTGATGCGTCACGGCGCAGCGGTCGCCGAGCGGCGAATCGGCGAAACCGATGTTCGCGAGCTCGCCGGCCTCATGATCGGCGAGGATTGTCAAATGGACGACGAAGACCTCCGGCTGCTGCAAGCGAGCATAGACGACGAGCGCGAGGAGCCCGGCGGGGGCGGCGCCGGCGAGGCGGACGCGGCCGGCGCGGCCGGCCCGGATGCCGCGAGGGGCTCGGCCGGCGCCCGCGCCGAGAGATGCGACACGCCGCTGTTCAGCATTCGAAACGTCTCGCTCTACGAGGGGCATTTCCCGCTCTTGAGCGACGTTTCGCTCTCGGTCTGCGCGGGCACGGTTGTGGGGGTAACCGGGATCCGCGAGAACGGGCTCGAGTACTTAGAGGACGTAATCTCGGGCTCGGTGATCCCCGACTCCGGCGAGGCGGTGATCGGCGAGAAGCGCATCACCGAGTTTACGCCGCGCCGTTTTCGGCGTCTCGGCGTAGCGTACGTTCCCACCGACCGCCTGATCCGCGGCGCGAGTATGGACTCAAGCGTGCAGGAGAACTTAATTCTGCTGCGCAGAAAGCGTCTGCAGAAGCGCGGCGTGTTCGACCGACGCAGACTCGAGGGCTTCTCCTCGGAGCTCAAGGACAAATACGGCATCGCGGCGTCGCTCAAACAACCGCTGCGTCGACTTTCGGGCGGCAACATTCAGAAGGTCATTCTCTCGCGCGAGCTCTCGACCGGGGCACGCGTGGTGATCTTCTCGGAGCCGAGCTGGGGGCTCGATTTCCGCAGCAAGCAGTTCGTGTATCGCGAAATTCGCAGGCTACGCGACGAGGGCGCGGCGGTGATCCTGATCTCGGCCGATATCGACGAGGTGTTGAGCATGAGCGACGAGATCGCGGTGATGTTCAAGGGGCGCATCGCGACGGTGTTGCGCGCCGATGAGCGCACCCGAGAGAAGATCGGCGAGTACATGCTCGGGCTCGAAGAACAGGAGCTCGCCCCATGAGCCGAAGTAGTCCGCGCGGCAGCTTTGCCGGGATCGCGGCGGCCTTGATCGCAGCGGTTCTGGTAACGGTCGTGCTGTTGGTGCTCGGAAGCCGAACGCCGATCGCGGCAATCAGGGCATTCTTTCTGGGGCCGTTCAGCAACACCTACTACCTCGGAAACATGATCAACGGGTTTACGGTCTTGGTTTTGACCGGGCTCGGCGCGGCGCTCGCGTTCCGCGCCGGCGTGTTCAACCTCGGCGGTGAAGGACAGGTGTATATCGCCGCGATCGTGACCGCGGTGACCGCGAACGCGCTGCCGAACGCCGCGGGGCCGGCCGGGCTGTTGCTTGCGCTCGGCGCCGGGGTGATGGCGGCGGGCTTGATCGCCGGGCTGTCGGGGTTGTTTCGTTTTCTCTGGGATACCGACGAGTTGATCACCTCGTTTTTGATCGCCTCGGCCTCGATCCCGATCATCGACTATATGATCGTGGGGCCGTTGAACGACCCCGCGAGCAATCTCTTGACCACGCCGCGCATACCCGAGGCGCTGCGCTTGCTGCGCATTCTTCCGCCGTCGCGGCTCCATATCGGCATTGTGGCGGCCTTGGCTATTGCGGCGATCGCGTATTTTCTGCTGTTCCATACCGTGCGCGGATACGAGTGGCGCTTAACCGGGCTCAATATCGAGTTTGCGCGCTACGGCGGCATCAACACCGGAATGTACATCCTGGTGCCGATGGCGATCTCGGGTGCGCTGCACG
>PUOW01000423.1 GCA_003552185.1 Spirochaetaceae bacterium | reverse complement strand
TCGCGTTTGCGGCCCTCGCCGAACGAACGGTAGAACTCCGCGAAGCGCGCGCGCTCCGAGACCATGCGATCGTAAACGCTTTCGGTGAGGTCGTCGGCGTAGCGGATCTGACGGATCACGACATCGATCAGCTCAATTCCGTACTCGGGTGCCACCTCGCTCGCGGCGCGTAGCATCTCATCCGACAGGGCGCGCCTTCCGTTTGCGACACTCGGCTGCTCGTCCTGTACGTCGAGCAGGTCTTCGAGATCGTCGGCGTCCTCGAGTTCCTCGGCGTCCGCATCCGCGACCGGGGCGAGCTCCATTTCGGCCTCGAGGATATGGTCGGAGTCGCGCACCGCTTCAGCGAGCTCGTTGGCCGCGATCGTGTTTCTGACCGAGCTCTCGATAACCTCATCGAGGCGGGCGTAGGCCGCGTCGATGCTGAACAATGAGGCGTAAAACAGCGCCGGGTCGGTGATGCGCCAGCGCGCGGTGGTGTCCACCCAGATGAACTGTTGTTCCTCGGTCGGCATACGGTTCGGCGCGCCGTCCCATGACTGTATTCGCCTTGGATAGCGTACAACCTGGTCGATGAGCGGCAGGCGGAACTTCAGCCCGGCGTCGGTCTCTATCTGTACGATCTCGCCGAAGCGCGTTACCACCGCCTGTTCGCCTTCATCGATGGTATAGAGCGGGCCGAGCATCACGAATACAACCGCGAGTACGACAACGACAACGCCGATCGTTATAAGTTTACGAGTCATTGGGCGCCTCCAGGGAGGGCGGCGGGTTCTCCGCCGGACAGGTTCAGAAACGGCAGTACGTTGTCCAACCTACTATCGATCAAGACGGTTTCGCCGCCGTCGGCGTTGAAGACGTTCTCGATCATCTCGTAGTATAGGCGCTTGCGGGTGGTTGTGGGCTCGTTCTGATACTGCGCCAACACCGCGTTGAAACGCGCGACATCGCCGTCGGCGCGGTTCACGCGTCGTTCCGCTCGGCCGCGCGCCACCTCTATCATCTCGCGGGCCTCGCCGCGTATGCGCGGGATCTCGCGGTTGTACTGCTCGCGGCCTTCGTTGATCAGCCGGTTCATGTCTTGAACGGCGCGGTTCACGTCCTCGAACGCGTCCTGCACGCGCCCTACCGGCGGAACGGTGTTCTGCAAGCGTACCTGCGTGACGTTCACGCCGAGGTTGTAGCTATCGTACAACTCGTTCATGAGGTCTCGGGCGAGCTCTTCTATCTGGGTGCGCTCGCGTCCGATGACGTTCAGAATCGCACGGTCTCCCACAAGCTGGTTCACGACCGATTGCGAGATATCGCGAATCGTCTTTCGTTGATCCTCGACCTCGAACAGCCACTTAACCGGCTCCCGAATCCGGTACTGCATGCTCCACTCGACATCGATAATATTGAGGTCGCCGGTAAGCATGATGGATTCTTCCGGATAGCTGCGGTCGGCTTCTTGGTCGCTATAGCCCGCCGAACGCGTGCGGTACCCGAACAGCTCGTGCTGGACTTCCTCGGTCCGAACGTTGTAGTTGCGCTCAATGCCGAACGGGAGCTTGAAGTGCAGCCCCGGAGGCATCGTACGGTCTATAGCTCCGAAGCGGGTGACGACCGCCCGCTCGCTTTGGTCGACTACAAACACCATGGTGCTTGCCGCGCCGAGAACCGCTACCACAATCAAAAACAGTATTATAAAACGGGGCTTGATTGCAAAAGGCAGTTTCGGCGGAGTTACATCTCTTGCAGACACTTCCGCCTCCGATTATCATCGAGTTACTGAGGTTTTAGCCTACTCGGAGCCCGCACCCTCAGTCAAGTGCGGGCCGGCGCTTCACGACGAGCGTTCACTTGACACGCTGAATCGGCGAAACCTATAGTTGCCGGTATGAAAAAGCGCCTCATCACCTCGGCTTTACCTTATGTCAACAACATTCCGCATCTCGGGAACCTCATTCAGGTTCTCTCTGCCGACGTCTTCGCGCGGTTCTGCCGCTCGCGTGGCTACGATACGTTGTACGTCTGCGGCACCGACGAGTACGGTACCGCGACCGAGACGCGCGCACGCGAGGAAGGCATTACGCCCGAGGAGCTCTGCACTCGGTACTTTAAGATTCACGACGAGATCTATCGCTGGTTCAACATCGCGTTCGACCGCTTCGGGCGCACCTCCACGCCGGAGCATACCGAGATTACGCAAGGTATCTTCCTGAAGCTTCACGAAAACGGCTTCATCACCGAGCATACCCTCGAGCAGTTGTACTCGCCGAGCTCCGAGATGTTTCTCGCCGACCGCTACGTACGCGGTACCTGCCCGCATTGCGGCTACGAGGACGCCCGTGGCGATCAATGCGAGAACTGCGGAAAGCTGCTCGACCCGGCCGAGCTCATCAACCCGCGCAGCGCAATCGACAACTCCATCCCGGAGATGCGCGAAACCAAGCATCTCTATATCAACCTCCCCGCGATTCTCCCGCGCCTTCAAGACTGGCTCGCCGGCGCCGCGGAGCACGGCAACTGGTCGCGCAACGCGGTGCAGATGACCTACGGGTGGATACGCGACGGTCTCAAGGAGCGCGCCATAACGCGCGATCTCAAATGGGGCATTCCGGTTCCGCTCGACGGCTTCCGCGAGAAGGTGTTCTACGTGTGGTTCGACGCGCCGATCGGCTATATCTCGATTACCGCGAACTACACCGAGAACTGGAAAGACTGGTGGCAGAATCCCGACGAGGTAGAGCTTTTTCAGTTCATCGGTAAGGACAACATTCCTTTTCACACCGTAGTGTTTCCCTCGAGCCTGCTGGGTACCGGCGAGCCCTGGACGATGCTCAAGACGATGTCCTCGAGCGAGTATCTGAACTACGAGACCGGCCAGTTTTCCAAGAGCAAAGGCGTAGGGGTGTTTGGAAACGACGCGATCGAGACCGGTATTCCGGCCGATGTGTGGCGCTTCTATATCTTCTATAACCGTCCCGAAACCTCGGACTTCACCTTCACCTGGCACGACTTCCAAGAGAAGGTAAACGGCGAGCTCATAGGCAACCTCTCGAACCTCGTAAACCGTTCGCTCACCTTCGTGACGCGCTACTTCGACGGCGAAGTAGCCGCGGTAGACCCGGCCGATGAGTTCTTCGACGCGGTGCGCGAGATAGAAAACGAGATAACCGAGTTGCTCGAGCAGGCGAAGCTGCGCGACGCGTTCCGCAAGGTGTTTGCGCTCGCGAGCTACGGCAACCGCGTGTTTCAGAACGCCGAGCCGTGGAAAACGCGCACCGAGGATCCGGCCGGCACGCACGCGATGCTGTCGCGCCTGGTGTACCTGTTACGCGATCTCGCGGTGCTCGCCGAGCC
The DNA here is from genome assembly GCA_003552185.1 of Spirochaetaceae bacterium. Lineage (GTDB taxonomy): Bacteria > Spirochaetota > Spirochaetia > DSM-27196 > SLAA01 > B1Sed10-166. The sequence goes on along the minus strand of PUOW01000423.1, from coordinate 1,914 downwards.
GTTCATCCCGTCGACCACGGGTCGAATCGCGGCGCTGCTCGGGATCGAGCAACCGCGCTGGGAGCAGCTCGGTACCGCAGAGGGACTGAGCAAAGTCTCAAAGCCCGAGATTCTGTTCGAGCGCCTGGAGGATGAGCGCGTCGCGGCGCTGCAGCAACGCTTCTCCGGCACGCAGTCGGAGCGCGCCGAGCGCGACCGCGTCGAGGAGCAGCAGGGGCCGGCCGAGCGCTTTCTCGAGCGGATCGAGCTCCGAAGCGCGCGCATTACCGAGGTACAGCAGCATCCGAAGGCCGACAAGCTGTATCTCGAGATGATCGAGCTCGGCGAGGGTGAGACGCGACAGATCGTCTCGGGGCTCGTGGGGCACTACCGGCCCGAGGAGCTCGAGGGTCGTACCATTATCCTCGCAGCCAATCTCAAGCCCGCTAAGCTACGCGGCGAGAAGAGCGAGGGTATGCTGCTCGCCGCCGAGGGCCCGAGCGTTTCGCCGTCCGACGACGGCGGAGAGGTTGTCGAGGTTCTGTTCCTCGACGAGATCGAGCCCGGGATGCGGATTACGCTCGCCGAGGGCGGTGAACCGGCCGAGAAGCCTTCGCAGGTCACGATCGATGAGTTCTTCGAGATTCCGATCGAGGTGCGCGACCACGTGGTGCAGGTGGGAGGGCGCCCGCTGCAGGTCGGGGGAAAGACCGTCACCACAACGCGCGTCGCGAACGGCAAGGTCGGCTGATCGACGTGTTTCAGAGGATCGCGCTCGATGAGCTCGAGCCGAACGAAAGCTTCTTACAGTCGAGGTACTGGGCCGAGCTCAAGCGTCGATTCGGGTGGGTGCCCCACGCGGTTCGCGAACCGGGCGAGCGCTCCACCCCGTTTCACGATTCCGCGCTTGCACTGACACGACGCATCGCCCCCGGCTTCTCGCTCGCGTATCTGCCGCAGGGCCCGGAGCTGCGGGGAAGCCGCGGCGGTGTGTCGGAGCAAGACGAAGTACCGACCGGCGGGGGAGGGGATCGCGAGGCGGAGTTGATCGCGTCTTTGCGAGGCGTTGGACAGGAGCTCGCCGGCGCGATCGAGTTACCGCTCGCGATGGTGCGATTCGATCCATCGTGGGAGTTCGAGATCGGTCCCGCGATCGGTGGAGTCGAGCAGGCCGAGGCCGCCCGCGCCGGAGCCGCACGCGATGCTGCGCGCCGCTCGGCCGCGCGCCGGGCGGGGTTGCGGCGGCCGGGTGTAGAGATTCAGCCCCGGGCCACGGTTCTGATAGACTTAACCCAGGATGAAGAGGCTCTTCTCGGTGCCATGAAAAGCAAGTGGCGCTACAACATACGGCTCGCCGCCAAACGGGGCGTCACGGTGGAACACGCCGGTATCGAACGGCTCGGTGCGTGGTACGAGCTGTATCGCGAAACCGCCGAGCGCGACCGGATTGCGATTCACTCAGAGGAGTACTATCGCGCGGTGTTTGAGCTCGCCGTGGCCACCTCCGACAGCCCTGATATAAAGCTACTGCTTGCCGGTCACGACGGCGAGCTGCTCGCCGGAATAGTGGTGGCGTCGTATCGCGGGCGGGCGACCTATCTCTACGGCGCGGCATCGAACCGTAAGCGCAACCTAATGCCGGCGTATGCGTTGCAATGGGAGGCGATGCGAAAGGCGAAGGCTGCGGGAATGCGCGTCTACGATCTTTTCGGAATTCCTCGTAGCTCAACCGACCGGCATCGCATGCAGGGGCTGTATCGCTTCAAGACCGGGTTCGGAGGTCGCATCGTGGAGCGGCCCGGATGCTTAGACCTACCGCTTCAACCGCTGCGCTATCGCGCGTTTCGCGCGCTCGAACGGGCGCGCGCGGCACGAGCGCGACTGCGAAAGCCTCGGCGCTGAGGATTAACTCGCCGCTACGCCGTGCTTTTGCGC
>PUOW01000154.1 GCA_003552185.1 Spirochaetaceae bacterium | reverse complement strand
TCACGCCGTCGTCTGAGTACTTGAGGTCTTCACCGCGCACCACAGCCGAGTGCATGAGAAAGACGCGCAGCGCATCGGCCCCGTAGCGCTCCATCACGTCCTGCGGGTCGGTATAGTTGCGCTCGCTCTTGCTCATCTTCTTGCCGTCGGCCGCAAGAACCAAGCCGTTCACCACCACGTTCTTGAAGGCCGGCGAATCGAACAACGCCGCCGCAAGCACTGTGAGCGTGTAGAACCAACCGCGCGTTTGGTCGAGCCCTTCCGAGATGAACTCGGCCGGAAAATGCGACTCGAACCAGTCTTTGTTCTCGAACGGATAGTGGTTCTGCGCGTACGGCATCGCACCCGACTCGAACCAACAGTCGAGCACCTCCGGGATTCGGCGCATCGTGCCGCTGCAGCTCGGGCAGGGGTAGGTGATCTCGTCGACGTAGTGCTTGTGGAGATCGTCGGGCTTGGTGCCGGATTTCTCAGCAAGCTCGTCGCGTGAGCCGAGGCACTCGGTGTGCTCGCAGCCGTCGCAGCGCCAGATCGGCATCGGGTTGCCCCAGTAGCGGTTTCGCGAGATCGCCCAGTCGCGCGCGTTCTCGAGCCAGTTGCCGAACCGTCCGTCGCGCAGATGGTCCGGCACCCAGTTGATCCGGCTGTTGGCGGCGAGCATCTTCGGTTTGATCCGCTCAACGCGGACAAACCAACTCGAGATCGCGCGGTATACCAGCGGAGACTTGCAGCGCCAGCAGTGCGGATACGGGTGGTTATAGGTATCGCGCTTGACGAGCTTACCTTCGTCTTTGAGCTTCTTGATGATCGCTTTGTCGGCGTCCTTCACGAACATTTCGGCGAAATCGGTTACCTCTTCGGTAAACTGCCCCTCAGCGTCGAGCGGCGTGATCACCGCAACGTCGAGATCCTTGAGCGCGTTGTAGTCGTCCTCGCCGAACCCGGGCGCGATATGCACGATGCCGGTTCCTTCCTCGGTGGTGACGAACTCCGCAAGGTGAGTCTTAAACGCGTCCGACCCGCCGGTCTCGGCAAAGTACGGGAACAGCGGCTCGTACGAAAGCCCGCCGAGCTTGGCCCCCGCAATGCGCTCCACGATCTCGTACTCTTCGGGGCTGCGATAGTAGTCGCCGATGCGTTCCTCGGCGAGAATGTAGTGCTCGCCGCCGGCGAGGTCGCGCACCCGCGCGTACTGCACCTCCGGCCCGAACGCCAGCCCAAGGTTGGACGGCAAGGTCCAGGGCGTGGTGGTCCAGGCGAGGACGTAGGTGTTTTCCATCTCGCGCAGCTTGAAGCGCACCGTGATTGCGGGGTCCTGCACCTCGAGATACCCTCCGAGATTGAGCTCGAAGTTCGAGAGCGCGGTGGAGCATCGCGGGCAGTACGGCAGAATGTAGTGCCCCTCGTACAGCAGATCCTGCTCCCAGAGCCGCTTCACGATCCACCAGATCGTCTCCATATAGGCCGGTTCCATGGTTTTGTAGTCGTTGTCGAAATCGACCCAGCGGCCCGAGCGTGTCACGATGCGCCGCCATTCCTCGGTGTAGCGAAGCACGATCGAGCGACAGGCCTCATTAAAATTACCGACCCCGTACTCCTCGATCTGCCGCTTGCCGGAGATGCCGAGCTCCTTCTCCATCTCGTACTCCACCGGCAGCCCGTGACAGTCCCAGCCGAAGCGGCGCTCCACCTTCTTGCCGCGCATCGTGTGGTAGCGCGGGACCACGTCTTTGATGGTCCCGGGGACGAAGTGCCCGAAATGCGGCAAGCCGGTAGCGAACGGAGGCCCGTCGTAGAACACGTACTCGGGGGAGCCCTCGCGCTGCGAGACCGAGCGCTCGAACACCTTATGCTCCTCCCAGTTCTTGAGGATCTGCACCTCCATCTCCGGGAAACTAACTTTTGGATCCACCGCTTTGAACAAGACGACCTCCTACCGAGCCCCTGTCGCTACTATGTGTTGATGTGTGCGGGCAGAACACGATCGCGTACTCCGTGCGCAGTCGCGATGCCGGGCAGCAGCCATACTATATAAGAAAAGAAGCCGGTATGGAAAGACGGCGCCGCGGTGCGCGCAACAACCGGCGCAACGATCGGCGCACAGATCGGCGCGGCGCGGAAACGGCGCGGGGAGGGCTCGCGGGAAGGCTCGCGAGCCCTTTATCAGAACGCCCTATACCGATAGTATTGCGTACACCATCAAAAGGAGATGATCGTGTGTTTCTTGCTACCGCAGCCTGACCGCTTGCGTTCGCTATTCCGTTCGGTGGCCGCTATCGTATGCGGCCTGATCGTAGCAGCGCAGCTCCCCGCAGAGGTGGTTGTTGCCGGCTCAAGCATGCTCCAGCCGTCCATTACCGCGATCGCTGAGCAGTTCAGTGAGGAAACAGGCATCGAGCTCGCGGTCGGCGGGGGCGGAAGCGACGCCGGGATCGATGCCGTCCTCGACGGTACCGCTGAGCTCGCGATGATATCGCGCCCGCTATCGGCTGAAGAAGCGGAACTCGTCGCGCAGACTGCGATCGCGCACGATGCCTTGAGCGTGATCGTGAACGCCGCAAACTCTCTGCCCGGCGTCTCGACCGAACAGCTGCAGGGTTTGTTCTCGGGTGATATCGGCGCCTGGAGCGAACTCGACGATTTCGACGCGCGAGTAGCGATCGTGTCTCGTGAGGCCGACCGAACCGCGCTGCAACTGTTCGAAACCCACACCGGACTTGCGCATCATGAACGCGATGAGCCCGGGCCGGCCGGCTCGATCGCTCGATCTGCATACCGAATCGCGACCGAGAGCGAAGCGGTTGCGGTGGTCGGCGGAACCCCAGGCGCCGTTGCGTACGCGTCCTGGGCCACCGCGGAACGCCTCCGCGAGCAAGGGATGCCGATCCGTATCGTCGCGCTCGAGGGGCAATCCCCGGGCGCAAACACTATTGCGGCCGGCGACTATCCGATCGTGGTGGAGCTGAGTCTTGCGTACACCGAGCTCTCGCCCGAAGGGCTGGAGTTTCTATCGTTCATAACCTCGGAGACGGGGCAGGCAGTTCTCTCGGATTACGGGCTCATTCCGATAACCGACGGCGAGCAGCCGAGCATGTAAGGACACGATATGTCGATTAGATCGAAGCTGATGATTCCGATGGTTGTGATTGTGGTGTTCGTGATCGCGTCGTACGTGTTTCTCCTACACTCGTTCACCGGTGCGGCCGAGCGTGCCGCGTTCGAACAGAATCGGTTGAACACAGTCGTCGATCAGATCGGGCGGGCCGATGTTTCGGCGCGGGACGCGATACTCACTCGCGACGACCGGCACCTCGTGCAGGCGGCCGAGGCTGCGCTTGAGGTGCACGCAGCGCTCGATGAACTCGAAGACGGCCTCCCGGGCGAGGTTGAGGCGTTTCGCGTTCCGTTCGAGGTGTACTTTACTCAAGCGATCTCGATCACCTCGCTGTTTGATGAGCAGCGCACCGAAGAGGCCCGCGGCCGCCTCGGTGCGTTGGAAGCAAACTCTCAGTGGCTGTCCGAGATGCTCGCGACGTTTTCGGACGCCGTACTGGAACGGCAGCGACGGCAGCAACGCGATACGGTGTTCCTTGGATTGCTTGCCGGGCTTGCGGTTGTCTCGCTTACCTTGCTGCTCCTGTTGAGCTTCGTCCCGCGTTACATCATTATGCCGGTCAAGACGGTTGTTGCAAAACTCGCGGAGGTTGCCGAAGGCGCAGGGGATCTTACGAAGCAACTGCCGATTCATACGCGAGACGAGATCGGAGAACTCGCGCAGAGCTTCAACAACTTCACGGGAAAGCTCGAGGAGATTATCCGAACCGTCAGACACTCGGTCGATGCGCTGGGAGAGGCGTCTCGCAGTTTGGAAACGCAGATGCAGGACAGCTCACAACGCCTCGATAGAGTGGCCGGCGCGATCGAGACCGCGAACCAAGAGATGGACGATCAATCCTCAGGGATAAGCGAGAGCTCCGGCGCGGTATCGCACATAGCGTCCACGATAGAGACACTCGACTCTCGTATCGAGGAGCAGGCGGCGAGTATCAACGAGTCCTCGTCTTCGATCGAGCAGATGGTCGCCAATATCAAGTCGGTCACCGCTAACCTCGAGCAAACCGCCGAAGCGGTGGGGACGCTCGAGCAGGCGGCCGAGGGCGGCAAGGGGAGCCTCTCGAGCATGGTTGAACTCGTGAATCGCATAGCCGCCGAGTCCGAGGGCTTGCTGGAAGCGAACAACATCATACGCGAGATCGCCGGGCAGACGAATCTCTTGTCTATGAACGCCGCGATAGAGGCGGCTCACGCCGGAGAGCACGGCAAGGGATTCGCCGTCGTCGCCGACGAAATCCGGCGCCTTGCCGAGACCACCGCCGAGCGCTCCGGAGAGATATCGACGGTACTAGAATCGGTGAAGCACCGGATCGACACGATGGTTGAGTCCTCACAGGAGGCCGAGCAGGCGTTCGAGAACGTAGGACGGCTCGTGGGCACGGTAGGCAATCTTCAACGTGAAGTGAAGCACGCGATGGAAGAGCAGAGTTCAGGGAGCGAGGAGATCCTTGCTGCGCTGAACCGCATGAACACAATCACCACCGAGGTGCGCGACGGCTCAACCGAGATGCGCTCCGCAGGCGGCGCGATCGCCGACGAGATGCAGCGTCTTGTAACGATAAGCGAGAGTTTGCGCAACCGCTTGAACGAGATCGCGACCACCACGCGCGAGGTCGACGAGATGGTTCGCTCCGCATACGAGCTCGCCGGCTCCAACATGACGGCGGTGGATCAAATCTCCGATCGCCTCGGACGCTTCACGCTCCACGAACACGAATAACTCCGGGCGGACACCCGGAGCACCCAACCGGCGCGAAGAGTTCGCGACTCACGCCGAGCGCGTAGCGCTGCGGTTGCCGGCTTCGGGCGTTCGCTCCGGCGCGTCGGGCGAGTCGGCCGGGTCGGGGATCGGTTGCTGCGGTTCCCCCTCGGTTCCGGATGCTGCCGCATCGATCTCGGCGAGCTTGTTGTTGAGGATCAGCATCTGCAAGCGGTTTTCGACGTTTGCAAAGCTGGTGTCGGGGTCGTAGTCGAGCGAGAGTATCTGCACATCGGGGTGTAGCTGTTTGAGCTTCTTGATGATGCCGCGCCCGGTCACGTGATTCGGCAAGCATCCGAACGGCTGCAAAATCAAGAACGACTTCACCCCTTGGGCGGCGTAGTGCAGAATGTCGCCGGCGATCATCCACCCTTCGCCCGCGGTGAAGGT
>PUOW01000244.1 GCA_003552185.1 Spirochaetaceae bacterium | reverse complement strand
CTACCGAGCGGGAGCGCGGTCGCGAGCGAGACTCATCGAAGCGATCAAGTTCACACCGGTACCGTTGAAGTCTTCTATGAGAACCTGTCCGCACGAGACCGGCGGTTTCACCGTGAGTTCGTAGGCCGCTTTCAGCAGCTCATCGATATGCTCTTTCGGCAACGCAGTGGTGGTGCGCACCGGCAGACGCGGTAGCACCATAGACTCGGCGCGGCAGGTGCAGGTAACCACGCGCTTCGGCGAGTAGAACTCCTCCTCGGCGTAGACCACGCCGCGCTTGCACTTGTTTCCGGTTACGGTGAGCTCTTCTTTTTCGTCCTTATAGAGACTAAGCCGACAGCCGAGCGGGCAGCTGATGCAGATCATCTCTTGAATGGGTTCTTGTTTGCTCATTCGACACTAACCTCCAGCACCGAGTCTTTCATAATATTCCACGACGCCACGTCTTTGGGCTTGAGATTCACATGCAGCATCTCGGACGGCTGAACGTGGCTCATCTTCACTTCCTTCACCGGATTGTGGTCGAGCTTGAGATGCAGCTTCGCCTGGTTCTTTACGATCAGGCTACGGAAGTACAGTTTGTCGGGGTTGTCGGGGTCAAACATCGTGGGGTTGATGTAGCGCACGTTGGCCCCGGCCTTGATGCGCACCTGCCGTTTCGGCCGCTTATTGCGCAGGTACTGCACCGCGTAGCGTCCGGTTCGGCGCGCCTCCTCCGCCACCCAGTCGGCGAGGTCGTGCACGTGTAGCACATTGCCGCAGGAGAACACCCCGTCGACCGAGGTCATCATGGTGGAGTCCACCAACGCGCCGTTGGTCTGCGGGTTGATCTCGACTCCGGCCTCCTTCGAGAGCTCGTTCTCGGGAACCAGGCCGACCGAGAGCAGCAAGGTGTCGCACGGAATCTCGAAGCTGTTGTCCTCATCCGGGATACCGTCTTTGAGCGGACTGACCAGCACCTTCTCGACACGGTCGCGCCCCTCGATCCGCGATACCACATGCGAGAGGTACAGCGGAATGTCGAAGTCGTTCAAGCACTGCACAATGTTGCGCGTAAGACCCGACGGATACGGCTGGATCTCGATAACGGCGTGCACCTTGGCCCCTACCCAGGTCATACGGCGTGCCATGATCAAACCGATATCGCCCGATCCCACGAGCACAACATCCTTCCCAGGAATGTAGCCTTCTATATTCACGAGACGCTGCGCGAGCCCGGCGGTGTAGACCCCGGCAGGGCGCGTCCCGGGGGTGCGGATGTTGCCGCGGTTGCGTTCGCGGCAGCCCATCGCCAACACCACCGCGCGGGCCGAGATTCTCAGCACGCCGTAGACCGCCGAGAAACAGTACGCCACCTTGAGCCCATCGTCGTTGTCGGTCTCGAGTTGCGTAACGGTCGTGTCGGTGTAGATGTCGACGCTGGAGTTGCGAACCTCCTCGGCGAGTCGCTCCGCGAACTCGGGGCCGGTGAGTTCTTCTTTGAACTCCTCGAGCCCGAAGCCGTTGTGAATACACTGAATGAGAATGCCGCCGAGATGGCTCTCGCGTTCAATGAGCGCGCAGGTGGCGTCGTGTTTTACAACCTCGGCCGCCGCGGCAAGCCCCCCGGCTCCCGCGCCGATTACCAATACGTCGTAGTGTAGTTCCTTCATTGTTCCTTCGTCTCCTGTGTAGCCTTACAGCGCGTCCTGCAGGAGCTCGGTCCCGGCGCCGCGTTTCTGAATCTCGCGATACGACATCCCGGTCTCGCGTATCAGAAGCTTGATGATCTTGTAGCTACAGAAACCGCCCTGGCAGCGTCCCATACCCGCGCGCGTGAAGTACTTCACGCCGTCGAGCGTGGTGTGCCCGCGCCGGATTGCTTCCACAATCTCGGCCTCCGAGATCTCCTCGCAGCGACAGACGACGTTGCCGTACGCCGGATTAGAGGCCACGAGTTCATCCGCCTCGTACGGCCCGACGTCGCGTATGCGCGGCAGCTTCGAGATGAACGGATCATAATCGGACTTCTCGGACAGGCTGCAGCCCGCCTTCTTGAGCAGATCCTTGACGTACTCGCCGATCGCGGGCGCCGCGGTCAAGCCCGGCGACTGAATCCCCGCGACCTGAATGAAGTTCGGCGCCTTTTTGGAGATATCGATGTAGAAATCGCCGTCGCCGGCGGCCGCCGGTCTCAACCCGGAAAACGCGGTGATGACGTCGGTCTGCGAAACCTTCGGGACCATCTTGCGCGCTTGGTCGAGGATCTGCCCGAGTTGATCGGCGTTGGTCGAGAGGTCTTCTTTGTCTTCGATCTCTTCGGCGGTGGGGCCGATGAGAACCGTGCCCTCAACGGTGGGGATCACGAGCATGCCTTTCGAGACCTTGGTCGGGACCGGAAACAGCACGCGCTGCGGCGCAGCCTCGGTCGCCCTGTCGAGCAGATAGTACTCGCCCTTTCGCGGGGTAATCGTGAACTCCTCGGCGCCGAAGATGCTCGAAACCCGGTCGGCATGGAGCCCGGCGGCGTTGATTACATAGCGTGCCTCGACGGTGCGCCCGTCGGCGGCGTGAATGGTGTAGTGTTCGTTCGCGCGTTCGGCGCGCTCCACCTCGAAGTTGGTGTAAACCTCAACGCCGTTCTTCTTCGCCGACTCCACCACCGAGAACACGAAGCGGTACGGCTCGAGCACACCGCCGCCGGGGGCGTGCAGGCCTCCGACACAGTCGCTGTTGAGCTTCGGTTCGAGCTCAAACATGCGCTCGCGCGAACACATCTCGATCCCGATAGCGCCGTTCTCGAGCCCTTGCGTGTAGAGATGATCGATGTACTTCATCTCCTCATCGTTAAGCGCCACAACAAGAATGCCGCAGCGTTTGAACGGGAAATCGAGCTCGCGCTGGAGGCGATCGTACATCAGGTTTCCGCGAATCTCCAACCTGCTTTTGAGGTACTTCAGGTTGTGATGAAACCCGCCGTGTACGATCCCTGAGTTGGCCCTCGAGACCCCTAACGAGACGTCGCATTCTTTCTCGAGCAGCACCGTATCGAGCTCATACGCCGAAAGCTGGCGCGCGATACAGGAACCGCTTAGCCCTGCGCCGATGATTGCGACATCCGCGCGTACGGTGGACCGGTCGGTACTCGCCATATGACCTTCCTTCTCCAATAAAAAGATTAAAACTATCGTTGAACTCCGGTGACCGCAATCAGACGCAGGCGCAGGATGGAACAAACGTTATGCAACGTCTGACAAACGTTCCGAAACTCACAACCAGTGTAGCATGGGTTTCACGAGCACGCTATCAAAAGTTTTGATACTACCACGGGTTGTTCCGGCGCGCAAAACACTCTCTCGTGGGGCCATGAGGGGCGCGAGACTGCATCTCTACAAAATAGCGACAGAATGCGGCTTTCGAGATAGTATAGGGGGCGAGGACAAGGAGGTAGGTGTATGCGTAGGATCGTTCTTCTGCTGCCGGTACTGTTCTTGATCACGATGACGATCGTGCTCGGCTCAGGTAATCAGCGCAGTGTGGAGGTAAAAGAAACCCCGATGCGCGAACGCCCGGGATTTCTCGGCAGCCCGCTCGCGACGCTGAACTACGGAGATCGAATTGAGGTACTCGGCGAGCAGCAAGGCTGGACGCGCGGGCGCTTTGCACCGGCCGGCGTCGAGGGATGGGTGCATAGCTCGGCGCTCACCACAAAAGAGATCGTGGTCAACCCCGGTACGCGCGACGTTGAGCGCTCGGCAACCGACACCGAGGTGGCGCTCGCCGGCCGCGGGTTCAACGAAGAAGTCGAGGCGCGTTATCGCGAAGAACAAGGGATAGATTTCAGCGCGATCGACCGGATCGAGGGCTACGGCGTTCCGGTCGATGAGATTGGGGCGTTCATCGCGGCCGGCGAGCTCAACGACCCCGACGGAGGTGCGGAATGAACCGGAACCACGATCGAAACGGGCTCGGTCGGCCGGCCGTTCTCCTCGGCGGCGCCGTAGCCGCGGCGGTCATGACGCTGGTGCTCGCCTGCGCCGGTCTCGGCGACGTTGCCGATTTCGGCACCGCGGTCGCGAGCGAAACCGGCGTGATCAGCGAGCGGCAGGCCGAGTCGGTGCGCCGTAGCGCGCGCGCGGTCGAACGCAGCGCCGAGGACATCACCCCGGAGCAAGAGTACTACATCGGGCGATCGGTCGGCGCGGTGATCACCGACCGCTACGAACTCTACGAAGACGAAGAGGCGAACCGCTACATCAACACCCTCGGGCAGACGCTCGCGCTGTTCTCGCGCCGCCCCGAGACCTTCGGCGGATATCGCTTTCAGATCCTCGACTCCGACGAGATCAACGCGTTCGCGACGCCGAGCGGCATCGTGTTCGTTTCACGCGGACTCCTGAACCTCGCGTCGAGCGAGGACGGGGTCGCCTCGATCCTTGCGCACGAGATCGGGCATATTGAGTACCAGCACGGCCTGCAGGCGATTCGCACCTCGCGTATCACCGCCGCGCTCACCAGCGTCGCGATCACCGGAACGCAGTTCGCAACCAGCGAGGACCTTGCGGAGCTCACCGCAACCTTCGAGGACTCGATCGACGACATCACCCAAACCTTGATCAACTCCGGATACTCGCGGAGCGCCGAGCGTGAGGCCGACCGCGCCGCGGTACGCATCATGAAGCGCGCGGGCTACGATCCGGACGCATTGATCGCGGTACTCGAGGAGATGGATCGCCGGCTCGACCCCCGCGGACTCGACTTCGCCGCGACGCACCCTGCTCCCGATTCGCGAATCAGCGATATTCGCGACGAGCTCGACGGCTACACGCACACCGCGCGCGCCGGCGAAGCGCGCGAGGAGCGCTATCGCGCGGCGCTTGGGCGGTTGTAGCGTATGGCGGGCTCACCACGCGAACGGCGGAACCGCCTGATCCGGGCGCTCGCGGTCGGTGCGGCCGCGGCGGCGGCGGTGCTCATTCTCTGGGTGTTCGGAGGGTTCGAGCGGCTCGAGAAACAGAGCTACGACTCGCGCGTGCGGCTGCTTGCCGGCCGCGAGCAACCGAGCGACGAGGTGGCGCTTGTGCTGCTCGATCAGGCGAGCCTCGACTGGGCCCAAGACGAGCAATCGATCGGCTGGCCGTGGCCGCGCGAGCTGTACGGGTATATCTTGATGTTCCTGCAGCGCGCCGAGGTCGCGAGCGCTGCGTTCGATGTGCTGTACCTCGAGCCCTCGGGCTACGGCGTGTTCGACGACGAGAGCTTCGGCGCTCAGATCGCCGAGACCG
>PUOW01000383.1 GCA_003552185.1 Spirochaetaceae bacterium | reverse complement strand
GGGGGTGCAGGTGCTCACAGACAACTTTTACCAAGAGCTCCCGGTCATCACCGGCTTCGACGCAATTCTAACCCCGGAGAACTACGCCGACGCGCCGGGCGACTGGGTCGTCGTGGTAGCCGATGTGTTGCGCTCTACCGAGGCGGTCGCCGCCGGCAAATACAAACAGGTGAACATCGCCGGAGCCTCCGCGGTCGCCGCTATCAGCAACATCGTGGGGCATCTCCGTTTTCCGTTCACGTTCGGCGGCGACGGAATGACCGCCGTTTTGCCTCCCGACACCGCCGAGACCGCTCTCGGTGCGTTGCGCGACCTCCAATCAACAATATGGCGTGCCTTCGAGATCGAGCTACGCGTGGGGGCTATCACGGTCGACGAACTGCGCGCCGAGCGGCACGAGGTACGGATCGGAAAGCTGCGAGTCAGCGAGAAGTACACGCAGGCGGTCTTCGACGGCGCCGGGATCGCCCACGCCGAGGAGCGTGTGAAAGGCGGCGGCGTCCCGGCCGGCACGCCGCGCACAACCGAGCGGGAAACCGCCGCCCAAAGCAACGGTGAAATCCGGGCCGACACCGAGGGCTTCAGCTGTCGCTGGCGCGCGATACCGTCGGGCCCCGGAGAAACGGTCTCGCTCATCGTTGAGGCAGTTTCGAGCGACCCGCGCGCACGCGCATCGGTGAGCCGAGAAGTGCTGATCGCTATTCGCGAATCGCTCGGAGACGAGACGCAGTACCATCCGGTCGCCGCCGGCACCCAACGCGCCGTCGAACACCTTACCGAGATAGACAACGAAGCGCTCCTGCACGCCCGCGGTCGGGGCGGCTTCGCGCTCGCGCGACAGCGCGCCTGGATCTGGGTGCAACTCATAGCGGTGCAGTTTGCGCTCCGATGGAACATACCGCTGCGCTATCGCTACAAGGCCCTAAACGAAATACCCCGAGACAACATCAACCACGCCGATTTTCGCAAGTACGACGGCCGGCTCAAGATGGTGCTCGCGTGCACCGCCGACGGACGTCGAGTACTCGAGCACAGGCTCGACGAGCTGGAACGGGCCGGCAAGATCGTGTACGGCCTTCACATTAGCGATCACGCGCTCATCACCTGCATCATGCATCTGCGCGCGCCGGACGAGGTTCATTTCATCGACGGCGGCGACGGTGGGTACACCCTTGCGGCCGCCGAGCTCAAACGCAAACGCAAAGAGCAATCGAGCGACCGGTAATCCGGCAGTTCCGTGTTCCGAGAAGCGGGCCGGCGCGCGCCGGCCGCGGCTTGACACCCGGTGCGGGGGCCGGGAGATAATGCGCTCGGTACCTTGGAGCGTGATACACTAGACGCAACGCGGGCCGAAAGCTTATAGAGCCTGAGGGGGCAGCGTCCCTGGGCGAGCAAAGTAACCGAGTAAAGTAACGGTGATTTCAAAACACACTCACAGAGACCGAACCGGCGGAAAGCGTAGGCTCATTGCGGTTCCGGCGGCGGCGGCCGGGGCGCTTGTTATGGCCGGGTTGGCGGTTTGGGCCGCGTACTACTGGCCCGCGGGGCGCGGTAATCCGGCGGCCGCGTTTGCGGTGCGTACCGCCCGGATCGGCCCGGATGCATATGCGGAGTGCTGACCGCGCAATCGGCCGAGCCCGGTAGATACGGCATCACTCACCGTGGCAGCTTCTGGACAAACGACAGCGCCCACGTACCCGAGATCGCGCCCGACGACCGCACCCGGCTTCGGCCGTGCGGCGGCTGCCTACAGCAGGGATTCAACTCGGTTGCACTGATCCCGATCCGCGCTCAAGACGAGGTGGTGGGGCTCCTTCAGAAGCAGGCCGAGGAGCAACGCGCTCTGTTTCGTTCGGCGCTCGACAACAGTAGCGACCAAATCTTTCTGATCGACCGCGACGAGATGCGGTTCATCGACGTAAACCAGACCGCCTGCCGTGATCTCGGGTACTCGTACGACGAGCTGCTTGAGATGGGGCCGCACGAAATCAAACCCGAGTACAGCCGCGATGAGGTGGAGGCCGAGCTCGACCGGGTCTTCTCAGACGAAGCCGCAAGGGGTTCGCTAACCACCGCCCACCGCGCACGCCACGGTAAACGAATACCGGTGGAGGTGATGCTTCGGGCCTTGCCCAACCCGGAGCGACGCCTGATCGTGGCGGTTGCGCGCGACGTCACCGAGCGCGAGCGAGCCGCCGATGAGCTGCGTGAGTCGTACCGCCAAGTTCAGAACTCAATGGAGCACGCCGCAGAGATGGCCCGCAAGGCCGATGCCGCGAACGAGGCAAAGTCACGCTTTCTCGCAACCATGAGTCATGAGCTGCGCACCCCGATGAACGGTATTGTTGGAATGGGGCATCTCTTGCAGCAAACCGAGCTCAACCGGCAGCAGCACGACTACCTGCAGCATATCAACTCCTCGGCCGGTACACTGCTCGCGCTGATCAACGATATCCTCGACTACTCGAGATTCGAGGCCGACAAGATGCCGCTCGAGCCCCGTCCGTTTTCTCTCGAGGACGTGCTCGATAGAATCTCGAAAACAACCAGGCTGCGCGCCGAGGAAAAAGAGATCGAACTCCTGTTCTCGGTGGCTCCCGAAACACCGCAACGGGTGGTTGGAGACGCATTACGGCTCGAGCAGGCGTTGCTCAATCTGGTGACGAACGCCGTGAAGTTCACCGAGCGCGGCGAGGTCATCGTTCGGGTGCATCCGCAGGAGGCTCATGAGCCCGAAGAGTCTCCCGAACCAAGCTCCACCGGGGTCGCAGGCGAAACCGAGGACCGGGCCGGGGAGGTGCTGCTCGCGTTTGAAGTCGAGGATACCGGCGTCGGGATTGAACCGGACAAGATCGCCGATCTTTTCAACCCGTTCACCCAGGCCGAAGGCGGCTACACCCGCCGCCACGGCGGTTCGGGGCTGGGGCTCGCGATAACGCGCCAGATAGCCCGCTCGATGAACGGTGAGGTAGAGTGTCGCAGCACGCCCGGCGAAGGCAGCTGCTTTACGCTGACCGCGCGGTTTGCACCCGACGAGCACGGGGAGCGTGCTCCGCTGCATATCGGCGAGCTCAAAGGCACGCGCGCACTGATGGTGGAGGACAACCTCGCCGCGCGCGAGGTGCTGATCGAAAACCTCGCCCACACCGAGATGGAGCTTGTGCTCGCCGGCAGCGGCGAAGAGGCGCTTGAGGAGTATCGACGCGCGCTACAGGCGGGTCGCGGGTTCGATTTCCTGATTTTAGACTGGAAGCTCCCCGGGATGAGCGGCATCGATACCGCAAAAGCGGTGTACGCCGAAACGCCGCCGAACACATCGCCGCCGAAAAGCATCATCATTACCGCCTATGGCAAAGAGGAGGCCATACGCGACGGCGCCGCAGCCGATCTCGCGACGGTACTCGAGAAGCCGGTAATGCAGTCGCAGCTCATCGATACCCTCATCACGGTAGCCGGCGACGCAAGGCGCGACGCAGCCGCTACCGCCGCCGGTAACGTCGACGAGCCCCACGAGAAGACCGCCGACCTGCCCGCATGGAAAAGCGAGGCGTCGGCGGCGCTCCGCGGCGCGCGGGTGCTGGTGGTCGACGACGTCGCGGCCAATAGAATGGTGGCCCGCGAGCTCATGCAGTCGGTGGGGATGATGGTCCAGGAAGCCGAACACGGCGCCGAGGCGATCGAGATTCTGACCTCAACCGAGACGGCCGGCTCAGAGGTCGACGTGGTTTTGATGGACCTACAGATGCCGGTTCTCGACGGCCTCACCGCGACGCGCAAGCTTCGGCACGCCCCACAACTCGAGACGTTGCCGATCGTGGCGCTCACCGCGCACGCGATGCCGGAGGAGCGCGCGCGCTGCCTCGAAGCCGGGATGAACGACCTCGTCACCAAACCGATAGACCCACAGGAGCTCTTCAGCGTTCTCGCGCGCTGTGTGCCGGATGCGCAATCGCGCGGCGAGGTGCATCCCGATACCTACCCCGCCGCCGGCGAGTTGCCCGCGCGGCTGCCGGGACTCGATGTCGAGACCGCGCTTAACCTTCTCGGCAACAACCACGCGGTGTATCTGCAGTTACTCTCCGATTTTCATGACGAGATAGATTCCGGCCTCCGAGAACTCGAACGCTTGATACAGGAACGCCACTACCCCGACGCCGAAGCCCTTGCTCACCGCATTAAAGGGCAAGCGGGCAACCTGCGAATGAGCGAACTGCACCACGCCGCCTCGGAGCTCGAGAACTGCCTTCACACCGAACGGTTTCAAGAAGCCGGCACTCGCCTGCGCGAGCTCGGCGAGCAGGTAACGGTTGTAAGGTCTTCGATCGCCCGGCTCACGCGAGCGAACGACTGATACGCTCCCACACCGGTTGATTCATACCGCACAGAAAGCACTCCCGAAAAACTCGCGAAAAACTACTCATTTACGCCCCGCCAGAACAGTTGTAAAATAGAAGTCTTCACAATGTCACTATTCAAAATGTCGTCTATCGCCAAACTCTAGTTAAGGAGCGAGCGCAATGGATACTCCGGAAGCCGCAGGCGCGGACGGCGCCTCCGGCAGGCTCGCAACACTCGATCACAACGCCCTGCTTGAAGCCGCGGTCGAGCACTCGCTCGACTTCACAGCGGTTGCCGACACCGAAGGAAGGTTTGTGTTCGCGAGTAAGGCGCACGGGCGGTTCGGTTTTGAGCCCGAGCGGCTCATCGGCAGCAGCGTGTTCGAGGTAATACACCCCGACGACCGCGAGGAAGCCCGAGCCCGGTTCGCCGAGGTTGTCTCTACCGGTGACCCACGAACGGCCGAGTACCGCGCCTGCAGGCCCGATGGGGAATGCGCCTGGGTAGAAACACACGCATGCCCAATTACGCTCGGCGCCGAGCGTTACGTGATCTGCACCACGCGCAGCGTTCACCACCGCAAGCTCGCCGCCGAGCGGCTGCGCGAAGGCGAGGCGTTTCTGCGAAGCATCATAGACAACACCTTCGACCTCGTTGCCCTCACCGATACCGAGGGCACCCTCACGTTCTTGGGCAAATCGCACGAGCTCATCGGCTATCAGCCCAACGAGCTCCTCGGCACCAACGCGTTCGAGCTCATGCACCCCGATCAACGCGAGCAGGTCCGCCGGCGGTTCCGCCGCATGGTACCTAATTTCCCTGTAAACGTTATACCTACGCTTGTTTGACCGATTCACAACCACTTCTAATCCGATAACTCTCTTTCAGGAATAACATTATTCGATTGACGGCCCCTCGATCTGTAGGTAT
>PUOW01000207.1 GCA_003552185.1 Spirochaetaceae bacterium | reverse complement strand
GTGTTGACCGTGGAGCTCGCCGCGTATTATAGTACGCGAGCAACTCACGCAGAAGCTGAGACACCACATGCAGCGAGATACCACAAGGAGACTGTGTCATGGGGAAAGCACATCGCGGTAAGCCCGCACGTTCGGAGTATCCCGGCGGCGCGCGCGGCACCTGCCCAATAACCAACCGTAGCGGCGTTAAGCTTATGTACGAGCACGAGATCGACGGCAAGAAGGTCAAGATCTCGAAGATGGGGAAGGCCACACTCGCGAACGAGCAGAAGCGCAAACTGAAGAAAGAGAAACAACAGGAACAAAGCGCCGGCACCACCGAGTAACGCCCATGGTGCCATGATGGTCTGGGGCTCCTTTCAGATCGAGAATCGAAACACCTATCTCTGGCGCGTGTGCCGCCTGCGTTTGCACCTGTTTAGGGACGAACGGCAGTGGTTTTGGGCTTCGGAGTATACCGAGGACTCGGTCGACGACCGGCCGGTGGTCGCTGAACAGGTCGCCGAGCCGCTCGACGCGTCGTGGCGGCGCCTTATCACGCGGAGCCTCTCGTCGCAGGTTGTGGCGGCGCCGCTGTTGCCGGATCGCCCGGTGGTGGTGGTGCCGAGCGAAGCCCTCAGTATCGCGGCTCAGGCCGAGGTGCGGCTGTACTTCGCGCTTCCGTTGTGGCTGCAGCTGCGCGGCGGCGACCGGCTGTCCGAGACGCTGTGCGAGTTCGGTGTCACGCAGCTTTCGAATACCTGGCTCGGCGATACCTTCTCCGGAAGGTTGTGTTACGGACTGCGGGCTTCCATTCGCTACGAACCGGAGGACGTTGCGGTTCCCCCTGGGTATAGCCTCTGCGCGTTGCAGATAGAGAATCGCAGTGAGACTGTCGCCACGCTCGACAAGCTCGCGGTGCCGTGCGACATCATGGCGCTGTATCGTCGCAAACCGGTGGAGCAAGCGGAGCGATCGGAGCTCGAACGCGACCGCGCCTCGGAGGCCGACGCGGAGCGTGAGCACACACCTTATCTTCTTCGAAGCAACGAAATCATCCTCACCTATACACGGGAGCGCGAGCTGCAGGTTCGGCTGCGTCCCGAGCAGCCTGCGTTGCGGGCCGAGTGGGAGCGCGTGGCCGAACCGCGCGTGCAGGTGCAGGACAGCGTCTGGCACAAAAGCGTCGGGCTTCTGAAACGTATCGGCGAGTACTAAGGGGTACTAGCGGTGTCCGAGATTACCGTTCGTGAAGTCTTTGCTCCGGTGTTACAGCCGGGTGTGATGGTAACGATAGGGCGTGTTGCGCTTGTGGTGCTGGTGCTGTTTGCGGCGCTCAAGGTTGTTGCGTTCCTTGTGGGGCGGCTCGTGGAGCGCCGGTTCTCGCGGCAATCCATGATGATCACCCGCAAGATCGTGACCTACCTCGGAAGCGTGGTGATTGTGTTGGTAGTGCTCGCGCAGATGGGGATCAGCCTCACCGGCCTGCTCGGCGCGTTCGGGATAGCCGGGGTCGCGATCGGTTTCGCCGCGCAGACGAGCGTTTCGAACATCATAAGCGGCGTTTTCCTGATCTCCGAGAAGTCGTTTGAGCTCGGTGACCTCGTGCGCGTCGGCGACAACACCGGCGTGGTGTTGAGTATCGATCTGCTGTCCATCAAGATTCGAACGCTCGATAATCAGTTCATCCGAATCCCGAACGAAACGCTGATCAAGAGCGAAGTCACCACAATCACACGCTACCCGATCCGACGAATGAACTTTGAGTTTACGGTGGCGTACGGCACCGATCTGCCGGCGCTGCAGCAGGCGTTGCTGGAGGTTGTGGAACGCATCCCACAGTGCCTCGATGAGCCCCAACCGCTCTATCTTATCAAGCAGTTCGGGCCGCGCGGCGTTGATATCTTGCTCGGAGTGTGGTTTGCCAAGGAAGACTTCATCGAGGTAAAGAACGGCGTGCACGAGCGGATCAAGGAGCGCTTCGAACAAGACGGCATCGAGGTGCCGGTTATCTCGGTTATGCCGCTTAGCTGATAGGCTGCGCGGTCCAGAGACCCGCGGCCGGATGCGGGATGAAGAAGTACTCCTCGCCGTCCGCGGTGCGATTCACGCCGCCGGGGCTTTCTTCGGGTCTATAACGCGAGAGCATCTCATCGAGATCCTCGGGGATGTAGCCGGCCGCCGCGATCTCGGCCGCCGGAATGCCGCCGGTGGCGTACCGCACGCGAAAGCGCCCCTCGTGTGAGCCGTGAATGAGGTGCGCGGCGGCGCCCAGCGCCTCGGCCAGTTCCGGCGACCGCTCTACCTGCTGCTGAACCCACTCGGCGCCGTGGTATCCGTAGGCTCTGATGATGCGATCGTTGCCGTCGTCTTCGCCGAACCGGTGTACTCCGGGTGCAATCACGACCAGCTCTCCACCATCGGCGATCGCCATTCGCGTGCGGTAGATCGCTTTGTTGGCAAGCCAGGTGCTGTGGTACTCCTCGGGGTTCATGTAGGCGACCACCTTTGAAAGCGGCTTCGGAACCTCAAAGACGTTTACGCGCGCCGACAGCGCGGCCGCCTCGTAGAAGCAGTCGGGCTCGTCGCTGATAAACAAGCCGCGCACAACCGAGCTGCCGTTGTGCTCCCCTATTACGGTCAAGACGTACACAACCGGGAGATGCGAAGCAAAGCGCTCCGCCGCTTCGTTGAGAAGCGTTCTCACCGGGGTCTCGGCTCTGCCCATCATCCGCTCGGTGCCGTATACCGCGCCGAGGTAGTGGCTCTTGTCTATGCCCTCCCGGCCGCCGGTGCCCACAAATAGGTTTTTGGTGTAGTTCGCCATTCCGGCGACCTCGTGCGGCACAACCTGGCCGACCGATACAATCAAGTCCCAGTTGTGTTCGGCAACGAGGCTCGCGACCTGCGCCGGCCACTCAAACGAGAGCCGGCCCTCCGAGAGCTCGGCGATGCGCTGCGCCTCAACGGTACCGAGCGTTGTAACGGCGTTGCGCCAGTCGTGCACCCGAAACAACTCGTGCGGAACCTCGCCGAACATAGTGGTGATCTGCTGCTCGGTAAGGGGGGCATGCGTCCCGAGAGCCGGCAAAACGGCGCGCAGCTTGCTCCGGTAGTAGCGGTGGAGCATCTGCGTGAGCTCGCCGGCACGCGAGTGGATGCGGGTAAGATCGGGCGGTATCGCGAGTACACGCCGGCGCGGGCCGAGACGTACCAGAGCGTGCTGTAGACCGTGTTCAAGGTCTGCAGCAGTCAAGCGTTCGTGTTCGCCGCCGCGAGCGTACAACATCGCGTTTACTCGCAGTCTTCCGGCGCGGCGCCGGCGGTGGTTCCGGTCGGGGTGTTCACGATAATGTTCGCGAGCTCGGGGCGCTTCTCGAGGTCTTGATCGATGCAGGCGTTGCGGCTCTTGTTGGTGTACTCAGGCAGCTGGAACGAATACGTGAAGTTGGTGTGCACGTCGTAGGTGCCTTCCATCACCGCGTAGGTATCCTCGGTCATTACGAGCTCTTCGTCGGTCGGGATCACGAAAATCTTGGTCGGAGAGTCGTCGGCCGAGATACAGGTCTCGGCGTTGACGGTGCGCGAGGCCTTGTTTTTCGCCGGATCTAGTTTGATGCCGAGACGCTCGAGCCCTTCGGTCGCGAGCCCGCGCGTGAGCGGACCGCGCTCCCCGACACCGGCCGTGAACACGATTGCATCTACGCGCCCAAGCGCGGCGGCGTAGGCGCCGATGTACTTTCGCAAGCGATACGACTCAACCTCGATCGCGAGCTTGCAGAGCTCGTCGCCGTTCTCGGCAGCTTGCTCAATGTCGCGCCGGTCGACGTACTTCTTGGTGATGCCGAGCACCCCGCTCTGCTTGTTGAGCGCGCGTTCTACCTCATCGGGCTTCATGCCGGCGGCGTTCATCATGTGAAACGGAATCGCGGGGTCTATATCGCCGCTGCGGGTGCCCATCACGAGGCCCTCGAGCGGAGTGAGTCCCATCGAGGTATCTACCGATACACCGTTCTCGACCGCGTTGATGCTCGCTCCGTTTCCGATATGAGCGATAATGAGGTTTGTCTCGAACGGATTCTTGCCGAGGAGCACCGCGGCGCGCTTTGCAGTGTAGAGAAACGAGGTGCCGTGGAAGCCGTAGCGCCGAACGCCGTACTGCTTGTACCACTCGTGCGGTATGGCGTATGTGTAGGCCTTCGCGGGCATGGTCTGATGCCAGGCGGTATCCATGATTGCGCAGTGCGGTACTTTGGGCAGAACCGCTCGCGCGGCCTCTATGCCCATGATGTTGGCCGGATTGTGCAACGGCGCGAGACCTTGGAGCTCACGAAACACCGCGAGCGACTCGTCGGTGACCTCAACGGACTTGTTAAAACGCTCACCGCCGTGAACTACTCGGTGCCCAACCGCTTTCACCGAGTCGATAGACTCTATAACGCCATGATCACCGTCTTGAACGGCCTCCATGATGAGGTTGATGGCTTCTTGATGGCTCGGGCAGTCTTGTTCCTTTTCGAGCTCGAGCGCTCCTACCGGCTTGTGGGTGAGCTTCGACCCGGGCTGAGTTACGCGTTCTACAAGCCCGGTTGCGAGCACCGCGCGTTCGGTCCAGTCGTAAACCTGGTATTTGACTGAGGAGCTCCCGCAGTTCAGGGTGAGAATAACCATACGCTCTGTTCCTCCGAATTGGCTAAGCTTACGTCGGCGAATACTGGGGTATTCTCGCACGGGCGCAGCGAAACTTCAAGGATAACAGCGGTTAGATAACTACCTATCGTTCCGTTTTGGGTGAATAACGAGCGGGCCGGCCGCAGCCCGCTCTTGCGCGCTTTCGTGCTGCGTTATCACCGATTTCTCTGATGTTTACCGGACATTTTGCTTGTCAAATCCCGGAACTCAAGCTATAGTGATGTTAGTAACGCAAGATCATTGGCGACCATCGCCATAGCCGAGGTTATCAACTGTTTTACGAAAGCGGTTCAAAAAACAGTTTTAGATTATTTTGTGCTTCATTGTTCGAAGAGGGCGGTCTGCGCTGTACGGCTCGCATGTGGTCGGCAGGCTTGCGCTCCGCTGAAGCTGAATCCGTGAACAGTTCGGCCCGGGGTCACCGGCCGAAACATTTAGACCGACAAGCCTAGTAAAGGAGGGCAGAATGAGACGTTTCGCAAAGGCACCGCTGGTGCTTATGGTTGTCTTGCTCGCCGCGTTCGCACTGTTGTTCGTTGCGTGCGATCCGGCCGAGGAAGAGGCTGCGGCCACCAATCCAACCGACAACCCGTGGACCGAGGGCGAGGATCTTTCGGGTACCGAGGTTGAGATCTTCGGCGCATTCGTCGATACCGATGCTCAGAACTTCAGGGACAGCATGCAGCCGTTCATCGAGCAAACCGGTATAGACGTGGTGTACGAGGGTTCGGGCGACTTCGAAGCCTTGATCACGGTACGCGCCGAGGGCGGCGACCCGCCCGATATCGCGGCCTTTCCGCAGCCGGGCTTGATGTACGATCTCGTAGACGGTGGTCACTTGATCGATGTTCTCAGCTTCATGGACCGCGACTACCTCGAAGGTCAGTACGCCGAGGACTGGCTCGCGATCGCCGAGCACGGCGGCATTATGGCAGGCGTTTGGTATCGCGCGAGCGTGAAGAGCCTGGTATGGTATAGCCCCCAGCTGTTTGAGGAAGAGGGCTACGAGATCCCGGAAACCTGGGACGAGCTGATTGCGCTCTCCGATCAAATGGTAGCCGACGGGCATACGCCATGGAGCATCGGTATCGAAAGCGCCGGCGCCACCGGCTGGGTCGCGACCGACTGGATTGAGGACATCATGCTGCGTACCGCTCCTCCCGAGGCCTACGACGACTGGGTGACCGGCGATCTGCCGTTTGCATCCGACGAGGTTCGACGTGCGGTTGAGCTCATGAGCGAGATCTGGCTCAATGATGACTACGTGCTCGGCGGCACCACCTCGATCCTCACCGTCCCGTTCGGCGACGCGATCAACCCGATCGTGATGGATCCGCCCCGTGCTGCGATGCATCGCCAGGCGCAGTTCATTCTCGGGTTCTTGCCGGAAGGCGAGGACATTGAGATCGGCACAGACCTCGATATCTTCTACTTCCCGATGATCGATGAAGAGTACGGCGAGCCGGTACTCACCGCCGGAGACGTATTCGGCATGATGCAGGATCGCCCCGAGGTGCAGGCGGTGATGCGTTACCTCACGCAGGGTGAGTCTACACGGGCATGGCTTGAGTTCGGCGGCTTTGTTTCTCCGCACGAAGACACCCCGCTCGATTGGTATCCAACCGAACTTGACCGTGGTATCGCCGAGATCATGCTCGAGGCCGACACGGTTCGCTTCGACGCTTCCGACATGATGCCGGGCGCGGTCGGCACCGGGAGCTTCTGGACCGGCATGGTGGACTACATCCAGGGCGACGATCTCGACACCGTGTTGCAGCGGATCGATGATTCCTGGCCGGATGATTAATCGCGGTCTTCGTTGTAACGTTTAGAGTGCGGCGCGCCCGCACGCGGGCGCGCCGGCCTTTGCCGTAATCCCATCTTTTAGGGGTGTGTACAGATGATTGAACAAGTCCGGAACAGTCGATTAGTAGAGATATTCGGATGGACGCCGCTGCGGATCGGGGTATCTCTGGTAGTCCCTGTCATTACGTTTCTGGTGCTCCACTGGAGCTTTCTGTTTCTGCGCGCCGCGGCAGCGCCGCGAACCATGATCGCGGTTGTTGCGCTGGTGGTCGGCGTGGGTGGTGTATGGGCGCTGTTCTTGGCGATGAACCACGTGGTGTTCCAGCTGCCGATTCGCGCGCGCGACACCTTGCTCCCGTACGTCTTTGTGGGGCCCGCGCTGGTGGTGCTGCTTGTCTACATCATTTTGCCGTCTATTCGAACGATCTCGCTGAGTTTTTTGGATCGACGCGGCGAGGAGTTCGTGGGGCTTGCAAACTACGTTTTCGCGTTGACCGACCCCGGTATGATCATAACGCTTCGCAACACCGGGCTCTGGCTGATCGTGGTGCCCGCGGTCGCGGTGACGTTCGGGCTCCTTATCGCGGTTATCGCCGACCGCATGAGCGAGTTCTGGGAGCGCGTCGCGAAGTCGTTCATCTTCATGCCGATGGCGATCTCGTTTGTGGGGGCCAGCATCATTTGGCGCTTCATCTATTTTTACCAGCCGGCGGGGTTCGAGCAGATCGGCCTCTTGAACGCGATCTGGACCTTCTTCGGAAACGATCCGGTTGGGTGGCTGACCTGGCGTCCCTGGAACAACCTATTTCTGATCTGGATCATGATCTGGATGCAGACTGGGTTTGCGATGGTTATTCTCTCGGCAGCGGTTAAGGGTGTGCCGAGCACCTTGCTCGACGCCGCGCGCATAGACGGCGCCGGCGAGATCAGGGTGTTCTTCAACGTCATCATTCCGTATGTGAGCGGCACTATCCTGACGGTTACCACCACGATCTTGATTTTGGTTTTGAAGATCTTCGACGTAGTGTTCGTCATGACGAGCGGACAGTACCAAACCGGCGTGGTTGCGTTCCGCATGTATCAGGAGGCGTTCATCTTCCGACACTTTGGTCGCGGAAGTGCGCTGGCGACGCTGCTGTTTATTGCGGTGTTGCCGATCATGATTCGCAACATGAAAGAAATGCGGACGCGGAGGTAGACGAGTATGAGCAGTGTTACCGTAACTGGAGAACAGGTTCGTCTGCGGAGCGAACGCGAGAAAGCCTTCTACGCGTGGCTCGGAAAGTTGCCGGCTTACCTCATTGTGCTGGGGCTCGTGCTTCTCTGGACCATCCCGACGCTCGGGCTGTTCGTAAGTTCGTTTCGACCGGCCTTCGCGATACAAACCAGCGGCTGGTGGACCGCGTTGTTTGAAGCCTTCGACGCCGACTGGACGCTCGCGAACTACGTGCAGGTAATCGGAGCCGACCGCATGGGCCTCGCGTTCTACAATAGCCTCATGATCACGATACCGGCTACCGTGATTCCGATCACGATCGCGGCGTTCGCGGCCTACGCCCTTGCTTGGATGGAGTTCCCGGGGCGCACTCTGGTGTTCGTGTTGGTGGTCGGTCTCATGGTGGTGCCGCTGCAGATGTCGCTGATCCCGATTCTGCGTGTCTACACCGATGCGGGGCTCAACGGGACCTACCTCGGGATGTGGCTCGCGCACACCGGGTTCGGGCTACCGCTCGCCACCTATCTGTTGTACGGATACATATCGAGTATCCCGAAAGAGATTACCGAGTCGGCGCACGCAGACGGTGCTACGCCGATGATGAGCTTTACGCGGCTCATTCTGCCGCTCTCGATTCCGGCGGTGGCTTCGTTCGCGATCTTCCAGTTTCTCTGGGTCTGGAACGACCTGTTGGTTGCCTTGGTTTTCCTCGGTACGGCGTCGCGAAACGTCATTGTGACTACGCGCCTCGCTGAACTCGTCGGCTCGCGCGGACAGGCGTGGCACGTGTTAACCGCGGGCGGTTTCGTCTCGATGATCATCCCGCTTATCGTGTTCTTCTCGCTACAGCGGTTCTTTGTGCGCGGCATGATGGCCGGTTCCGTGAAGGGATAACGGTCACTTCGGTTAGGTACAGGTAGGTACACACCCATCGGCTCAACCCTGGCACTTCGCTCGTCGCGCGCAGGGTTGAGCTGCGCCTGAGCGAGGCGAGCGCCGTTGCGGCGAGCTCGTCATTTCGGTGAAACAGCACTCACAAACGGGGAGCAGCGTGGAACAGAAGAAAGTCTCAGCCCAGGATGTTGCGGAGCACGCCGGGGTTTCGCGTACAACCGTTTCATTTGTGCTCAACAACACGCCCGGGAAGAGCATCTCGGAAGACACGCGCCAGCGTGTGCTCCGCGCCGCGAGTGAGCTCGGGTACATCCCGAACGAGGACGCCCGTCGGCTCGCGATGATGCGTACCAGCGCGATCGGGGTGTTCATCGGACACTCGCAGTACCTCTACAGCGATGTGTTCATCAGCCGCGTCGTCGAGGGCATGGCGCAGACCGTGAACAAGCATCGCATCCAGCTCGTGATTCAACCGGTGGGTGCCGGTGATAGCTCCTACCTCGAGCTCGCCCGCCAAGATGAGGTCGAAGGAATCATTCTGATAAACACCCGCGAGGACGATCCGGCGCTCGAGGAGGTGATCGAGACCGGGTTCCCGGCTGTTTCAATCGATTACCTCGAGAATCGCGCGCTGCCGCAGGTCTATGTCGACAACCGCGGCGCGGCGCGCGAAATGGTAGAGTTTCTTATCGGCTGGGGGCATAGCCGGATCGCGATGATAACGCACGCGCCGCCGATCTTCTCGGCTTCGAGACGGCGGCTGGAAGGCTACCACGAGGCGCTCGCGGCTCATGGGCTCGAATCCCGCGCAGACTGGGTGCACTACGGCGATTTCTCGGAAGCAAGCGGGTACGCCGCGATGCTCGATCTGCTCAATAATCCGGTGGTGCCCAGCGCGGTATTTGTCGGGAACGACGTTGTGGCGTACGGCGCGATCCAGGCCGTCAAGGATCAGGGGCTCCGCATTCCCGAGGACCTCTCGGTGTGCGGATTCGACGACGATTATCTTTCTCGCTATCTTAATCCTCCGTTGACTACTATGGCATTGCCGGCGACCGGCATGGGCTCCGCAGCGGTAACCGCGTTGCTCGAGCAACTCGATCCGCAGCACCCGAGACGCCCGCGCGACGTGGTGCTTCCTACGCATATCTCGATCCGCAACTCGTGCTGCAAACTCGAGGAGATGCGCTAACCGTCCGAGGCCGACGCCCATTTTTTTTACTCATTTGCCGTGTTAAGCGAAGCAGTAGGACGCCCGCACCGGTAATAGCTAGTGTATGGTGGTGTCGAACACACATCGAGGCGGGGCCGCAGTGGAGGTGCGCGCAGCCTCCGCCCCCAACGTACTCGGGAAACCGCCCCGGAGCGGCGGCGCGCGCGGCCGCGGGCTCCGTGCCGGCGCGCTGCTCGTGGTTGCGGTGCTCGCACAGCTCGAGGCCGCGCCGCGCGACAACCTCTCGGCCGGCATCTCAAGCGAACACGAGCTCCGGCATACCTCGCGCGACGAAACGCAACATCGCACGATTCTCAGCTCCGATAGCAGGCTCCGAGCGGTTGTGACGGTGCGCGAACGCCCGGGGGCCGACACGGTAGTGCGTACCGGGATCTCGAGCCCGCGACTGGACCTTGGTCCGGCTGCGCTGCGAGGGCTGCACCGCGTGATCGCGTCTCCGCTGTCTTTCGGCGTGCGTTCGACGGTGTTTCGCGAGCCGACCGATGTGAGACTCGACGCTGCGCTCCTGCCCACCTCGCGCTCCGGTGGGGAGCTGCGATTTGGAGCGGCCCGCGCTCCGGGCGCCGCCGGCGAGCCTCGGGGCGCCGAGGGCACAGATGCTCGGGGCAGGGTGCACTCGCTTGGGTTACGGGCCTTCGGCCATAGAACACCGAGCGCCGGAGAAACGGTGGGAGCTGCGTTCAGCGCGCGGGCCGGTCCGCCGCCCGACGGCCGGCATGCCGGCGCGGCGTCGCTCGGTCGCTCCGGTGGGCTCGCGGTTGCCGCGCTCGGAGCGATCTCGCGTCCGCCGGAAGCCCGGCCGCGCGACGAATGGGAGCTCGAGCGAGAGCCGTATCCCGGCGGGACGCTCCAGCATATGGCGTTGAGCGCGCACGCGGCGGCGCCGCGCGGAACGCACTTCGGAGCGCTCGGCGACGGCGGAGCCTCGATAACGGTTCTGTGCGGGCTTTCCGGAGGTGCGCGCGTGGCTCCCGGTGGGTTCCTCGAGGGTCGCACCGCGTTCGAGCCGCGCCTCGCTTCTTTGCTGTTGCGTGCCGGCATGGCGGACCCGTCCTATCGCGGCACCGACGGCGCGGCCGGCGGCATCGCGGCGCGACGCTCGGCCGATCTTGAACTGTTCCCGCGCGGTGCCGCGGGGGTGTTGGGGTTTTTCGATCAATCGGTGTCGGCGTCTGAGTTCTACTACGACCCCGAGTCGCCCGCCGAGCGGCGTTACGGAGGTGGGCTGCGATTCGGGTTTCAGGGACGTGACGGCGTCTGGGGGCGCCTGCGCCGTGAAGTGGTACGCGAGCACTCGATGCTCGACCGGCGCGACGACTCGGAATCGGCTGACTCGGCACACGGTGGCGGAGCTGAGTATCGCGATGAGCTCGAGCTTAGGGTGCGGGCGGGGGGGCATAGCGTCGGGTTCTCGCTGCAGGACAGGCGCGCTGAGACACGCCTGCTTCAACGCCGCGGCGCGCTGGAGTACGAGCGACGCGGTTCGCACGGGCTCGTTCGAACGCGCGCCCGCGCCACGATAACCGAGGAAATCGTGCTCGGGTACGCAGTGCGAGCCGAGCTGTGGCTCGGGCGTGTCGAGCTGCTCGCGATTGTAGAGTCTTTTCGGGACCTCCCGATCGCGACTGCGCTTGAGCGCTCGCTCCGCGAACCCGAGGACGCGGTAGTCGCCACGGTGGGGCTGCGCTTACGGTTCTAATGTCGCCCCGGCACCGTCTCTGCGTTGAGGGGCGGCGTCGGTTCGGCGTTGGGGGCGCGTCGTTGGGGGCGGCGTCGGTTCGGCATTGGGAGCGTCGTCGCGAGCGGCGTCGGGGGCGTGGGCGACCGGCGTGCTTACCATTCGCCGGCGTACAGCACCTCGCGCTCGAGCGTGAGACCGAGGCGGTCTTGGGCCTGCTGCTGCATGTGCTCGATCACCGCACGGATCTCGGCCGCGGCGGCGCCGCCGCAGTTGATCACGATGTTGGCGTGCAGGTCCGACACCTTTGCGCAGCCGATTTGGTACCCGCGTAGCCCGATGCTGTCGAGCAACTGCCCGGTCGGCGCCCCAAACGCGCGGTTGTTCTTGAAGACCGAGCCTGCCGAGGGAGCCGCGAAATGCCCCTTCGAGGCGCGGTCCTCCTTGTATTCGCGCATCCGCGCCGCCAACTCAGACGGGTCGGCGGGGTGTACGCGAAATCGCGTCTCGTACATCACGGTTTTGCGATCTTGAAACGGTGAGCGCTTGTACGCGAAATCGTGGCGCTCAGCGGTATAGGTTCGGAGTCGGCGGTATTCGTCGACATAGCGCACCTCGGTGAGCACCTCCTCGACCGAGTGACCGTAGCAGCGTGCGTTCATCCAGACCGCGCCGCCGACGCTGCCGGGCATCGAGTACAGGAACTCAAGGCCTCCGAGTCCGCGCTCGGCCGCCGCGGCGACCGCGTCGCTCACCGGCATCCCGGCGCCGAGAATCAGCTCGTCGTCGTGGTGCTCGAAGCGATTAAAGGCGCGCATGTCGATCACCAAGCCGCGTATCCCTCTGTCGGACACCAAGATATTGGCGCCGCCGCCGATCACGAACCAGGAAAGCCCCTCTTCCTCGGCGAGCCGGAGCAACTCGCAGATATCATCGGTATTGTGAGGGACGGCATACAGCTCGGCGGGCCCGCCGACCTCGAAGGTGGTATGCCGGCTCATCGGCTCCTCGGCGACGAGGGAGCCGCTGATGTTGATTTTATTGAGCAATTTATTTACCGTTGGCACGACGGTAGCATATCGGAAATCGTCTGCGTGTTTCCAGTCGTGCCGCCGCGCTCGGTTACCGAACCGGTGCGGGATCACACCATAGAGCACCATGGTATAGAGGAAGTCGTCGTGACACTACAGTTTTTCAATACGCTCGGCAGACAACTGCAGCGCTTTCAACCGATCACGCCCGGCAAGGTCGGCTTGTACACCTGTGGGCCCACGGTCTACAACTACGCGCATATCGGAAACCTGCGAACCTACGTCTTTGAGGATATCTTGCGGCGCGCGCTGGAGTACGCCGGCTACGAGGTAACGCATGTTATGAACGTTACCGATGTGGGACACCTTACCGATGACGCCGACGACGGCGAAGATAAGATGGAGAAGAGCGCGCGCGAGCAGGGACGTAGCGTCTGGGAGATCGCCGAGCACTACACACAGGCGTTCTTCTCGGATATCGATCGGCTCAACATCGAGCAGCCGAGCATCGTCTGCCGCGCGACGAGCCACATCCAGGACATGATCGAGCTGATTCAACGGATCGAAGAGCGGGGTTATACCTACCTCGCCGGCGGGAACGTGTACTTCGATGTGTCGAAGTTCGATCGGTACGGCGAGCTCGCGTTGCTCGACCGGCAGCAGCTGCAGCCCGGTGCGCGGATCGAGGTGGACCCCAACAAGCGCAATCCGCAGGACTTCGTGTTGTGGTTCACCGAAGGGAAGTTCAAGAACCAGACTATGGTCTGGGATTCGCCGTGGGGGCGCGGCTATCCGGGCTGGCATATCGAGTGCAGCGCGATGAGTATGAAGTACCTCGGTGAGCAGTTCGATATTCACACCGGCGGAGTCGACCACATTCCGGTCCATCACACCAACGAGATCGCGCAGTCCGAGGCGGCGACCGGAAGCAAATGGGTGAACTACTGGCTGCACGGCGAGTTTTTGGTCATGTCGGGCGACAAGATGTCGAAATCGAAGGGCGAGTTCGTGACGCTCTCCACGCTCGAGGAACAAGGCTACGACGCGCTCGATTATCGCTACGCCTGTCTCGGGGGACATTATCGCAGCCAGCTTCAGTTCGGCCCGGAGGTAATAGCGGCCGCACGCTCGGCCCGCCGCCGTGTTGCTGATGCCGTTGAGGAGCTCAAGGCGGAACTCGGCGACGGGGTTGAACGCGGGGCCGAACGCGGGATCGAACAACTGAGCAGTCGTGAGGCGGCCGAGACCCTCGAGGGGGCCGCGGCCGAGTGGCGCGACGCCTTCCGATCGCACCTTGCGGCCGATCTCGCGCTTCCGCAGTGTCTTGCCGATCTGCACGGGGTTCTGAAAGACGATCAGCTCAGCGCTGAGGAACGACTTGTGCTGGTGCTGGATATGGATCGCGTCTTTGGGCTCAAGCTTGGACGTTCGGCAGCGGCGGGGTTCAGCCCGGAGCAGATCGCCGAGATCGAGCAACTGATTGAGGAGCGGACCGAGGCCCGCAAGGCGCGCGATTTCGCCAAGGCCGACCGCATCCGTGACGAACTCGCGGCGCGCGGTGTAGTTCTCGAGGATCGTCCGGACGGAACGCATTGGAAACCCTCGTGACTGTAACTCGAGCCGCTTTCGGTTGTTTAGTAATATGACACGTGAAGGTTCCGCGCAAGATTACTTTCGGACGGTGTACGAGGAGGTGTATCCCATCGCCGTCCGCATTGCGTACCGAATCACGAGCGACATCGAAATAGCGGAGGAGTTGTGCCACGAAGCATTTATAAAGTTTCTGGACAAAATGGACACCATTCCGGACGCGCAACAGGCAAAATACTGGATCATTCGAGTCGTCAAGAATCTTTCCCTCAACAATCAGAAGCGCCTCGGTCGCGAAGCGGTCGCCAATCAGCGGGCGTACTTCGAGCCTACGCGGGCGTTCGAAACCGGCGAGACCTCGTACCTCAAGCGTGAAGCCCGGAGCCACGTACAGCAGGCCTTGGCGACCTTGCCCGATAATCTGCGAGTTGTGTTGGTTATGAAAGAGTACGGTGAGTTGAGCTACAAGGAAATTGGGTCGGTACTCGGAATCAGCGAAACCAACGTGAAGGTGCGCGCGCATCGCGCGCGCGAAAAACTGGCTCAGTATCTTGATGGAGGCGACGTCTATGTCCCTTGAAGATATGCGGTACCCGGACGATGCGCGCTTGTCGGCGTATCTCGACGACGAGCTTCCCGCCGCACAGTCGTCGCATCTCGACGCAAGGCTCCGGGAAGACTCCGAGTTACGAAGCCGGTATGCTCGGTTGCGCGGGGTGCAGGAGTTCTTATGGTCCGAGGACGAGCCGAACTTCCAAGAAGCGATGGAGCGTACCTGGCATCGATTGTCGCTTCGCAACTTCGAGCAGCCGCGCACGAAATGGTGGCGCCGACCGGTGGCGGTTCCGCTCTCGGCGGTTGCTGCGGCGCTCGCGGTACTGCTGCTGGTCGGCGGGGTGCTGATTCGCTTCGGCGGCCCCGCACAGCTCTCGGAGGAGCGTAGCTCGGCCGATCGGCTCAGCGAGTCGTTTGAGCTCTCGGCGCACGCGCGGGAATCCGAAGAACTGCTACGGCGCTTGAGCGGGTCGGACTCGGGCGATGAAGTCACGATTCAACTGCCCGAGAGCCGTACCTTTGAGTTCGTCGGGCAACCGGTTATCGTCCCGGCCGGTCACTAAACTCGGCCGGTCACTGTGTCGGTAGCTTCAGCCACGGAGCGGTAGTAACCTGTGTTGATGAAGCATGTGCTTATCGTGTTTGCCGGACTCGCGCTCGTGCTCGGCGCCGAGTCCGCCGCTGCAGACGATGTCGATGATCTTCTCGAGCTCTTCGGCGACGAGGCTCTGCACGTCTCTATCGACGCGCGCGTGGTAGAGGACGGTGAGCGTACCATATGGAATATGGAGCTCACGCGTGTTACAATTTCAGGACGGTCGGTGCAGGTGCGTTTGGACGGCGACAATATCGTTGTTCGAGCGCGGTTCACCCCGTATCGCAACAACGAGTCGCTGCTGCTTGTCGCACAAGGGCAAACCTGGCTTAAGGTTGCCGGAAGCGACGAGCTTCGTTACGAGACCGCGTTCGAGACGGTTCCGATCGAGCTGGGAGAAACCGTGGTGTTCTATCCGCTCGGCCAAGAGAACGTCACGATGGATGTGGATACGAAGCGATACGGTACCATAAACCTGGAGTTGGAGATCACGGTGGTTCCGTATTTCCAAGCGGTGGAAAAGAACTAAGCCGACTCTTTGCGTCGCGCGGCCGGTGCGTGCGGATACTGCTCGCGGGGATGTGGCTACCGCGGCATATCCATGCGCGCGACGCCGATCAGACTCACGTAACGGTTGGGAGACCGAATGCGAAATCCGTTCCCATTGGGCCGCCGGTCCGGTGCCGGCGCAGCGCTTGCGTTTGCGGCGTTTCTGGCTCTTGTCGGCGTACTGTACTTGAGCGTCAGCCTCACGGCGCGAAATCCCGAGATTACCGAGCTTCAGTCTCCGATCGCCGAGCCGGGCGAGGTGCTGACGATACGTGGTCGTCATTTCGGCGAGGATCGAGGCTCCGGCCGTGTCCGCATTGCGGGGCGCTATCCGGTTACCAGCTCCTACATCTCGTGGTCCGACGAAGAAATACGGCTGCGGCTGCCGGATGATGTGCGTTCGGGGTTACTGTACGTAGAAACCGAACAAGGCGAGAGCGAGGGTCGCTTGTTCACGAACAGGCTGCAGCTGCCTCGGAACGCCGATGAAACCCTCGAGCACCCCGGACGTCCTCGCATTACTGATCTCTCGCCGAGCGAAGCCGCCGTTGGGGAAACCGTCACTATTCGCGGCACGAACTTCGGCCGCCGCCGGAGCGCCGGTAGGGTTCTTTTTCTGCCGGGCACGGTCCAACCGCCGAGCCGGCAGCCCCCGATAACACTTGCCGCTCTTGACCACAATCCGCTCGAAAGAGGGCTTCAGAATGTCGCTACTCCGTCGATTAAGCTCGGCGAGTACCAAAGCTGGGAGAATCGCAGCATAACCGTAACCGTGCCGGATGGTGCCGAGTCGGGAACGCTTGTGGTCGTGACCGATCGAGGTAGTAGCAATCCGGTGGCGTTCGATCTTGCCCGTCCGGTCGGTGAAAAGCGCTTCCACGACAAGCGCAGTTTCGCCTTCCGTGAAGAGTTGATCGTGGAGCACATCACCACGAATCCTCACGCCTTCGAGTTTGAACAGAACGCGCTGCAGCTTTGGCTGCCGGCTCCGATCGACTCCCCGGTTCAGCGCAATCGGCAGACGCTGCGGCGAAACGCCGAACCGATGTTTCGCTCGCCGGAGGGCTTCGAGCAGTTCGAGTACCGTAATCTCGGACCGCGCGATCGCATACAGCTCACGCATGTACAGATGGTGGACCGCTACGCGGTCGAAACTTCGATCTCGGGCGCGTCGGTCCCGAACTCATACAACACCGATTCGCAGCTAGTGCGCCGCTACACGGCGGCCGACCGCTACGTGCCGGCCGACGACGACGAGATCCGAAGCCGTGCGGCGCGTTCGGTCGGGAATCAACGCAATCCGTATCGGAAGGCCGAACAGCTGTTCGGCCAGGTGCGGAGCCTGCTGTCGCCTGACACGGGCGGCAACGGCTGGGACGCGCGCGCGGCGTTTGATCGAGGTGCCGGCGACGCGTTCGATTACGCCGCTCTATACGTCGCGCTCTTGAGGGCGGTGGATGTGCCGGCCCGCGTGGTATCGGGCTATTTGGTTCCGCCCGACCTCGAGGCGTTGAGGCACCACTGGGCGGAGTTCTACCTACCGTCGTTCGGCTGGGTGCCGGCCGACCCCGCGCTCGCCGACGGCATGCACGCCGAGGTGTTCACCGAGGCGGCGATCGGGAACGAGGATCCGGCGGGCTATTACTTCGGCAACCTCGACAGCCGACGAGTCGCGTTCTCGAACGGGGTGGTGCGGATTCCCGCTCTGCAGCCCGATGCGCGCGAACGCGAGCCGCGCTATCGCTACGCGCTACTGACGCGCTACGAGCAACTCAGCGGCAACCTCAGCGGATATACGAGCCGATGGAAACCGGTGCGGTTTCTCGGCGAGTACTAACGCCGCCGGGCCGAACCCGCTCGACCGTCGCTCCGACGCTCCAACGCTCGAACTCGGTTTCCTTGACAGCGCACCTTGAATCTCCTACAGTCACAGATGGCGCCGCAAACAAGGAGTATAACCGAATGAACTACATTGAACGCATCGACCCCGAGCTTGCCGGCGTAATCTCGAAGGAAGAAGCCCGGCAGCGCGGAACGCTCGAGCTCATAGCGTCCGAGAACTTCACCAGCCCGGCGGTTTTGCAGGCCGCGGGAACGGTGCTCACCAACAAGTACGCCGAAGGCTACCCCGGCAAGCGCTACTACGGCGGCTGCGACGTCATCGACGTTGCCGAGGATCTTGCACGCGATCGCGCAAAAAGGCTCTTCGGCTGCGATTACGCCAACGTGCAGCCGCATTCCGGCAGTAACGCCAACATGGCGGTGTACTTCGCGGTTATGAAGCCCGGAGACACCGTTCTCGGTATGGATCTGGCCCACGGAGGACACCTTACGCACGGCGCAAAGGTGAGTTTTTCGGGCATGCTGTACAACGCCGCAAGCTACGGTGTCTCGCGCGAGACCGAGCTCATTGATTTCGATGAGGTTCGCCGCGTCGCGAAGGAAACGCAACCGCGCTTGATTATAGCCGGCGCCTCGGCATATTCGCGCACGCTGGATTTCGCCAAGTTTCGCGAGATCGCGGACGAGGTGGGTGCGTACCTCATGGCCGATATGGCGCATATCGCCGGTTTGGTTGCGGCCGGGCTGCACCCTTCTCCGGTGGAGGCCGCGCATTTCACGACTACCACCACGCATAAGACGCTCCGTGGCCCGCGTGGCGGCTTGATTCTGATCGGCCGCGACGGGGAAAACCATCTCGGGATCACCGCGCCCAAGAGCGGGCGTGTGAAGAACTACTCCGAGGTGATGGACGGAATCGTGATGCCCGGGATTCAGGGTGGCCCGCTGATGCATATCATCGCCGCGAAGGCGGTGGCGTTTGCCGAGGCTTTGCACCCCAGCTTCGCCGAGTACCAGAAGCAGATCGTTGCAAATGCCGCGGCGCTCGCCGAGACGCTGCAGGAAGGCGGCGCGCGACTGGTCTCCGGCGGCACCGACAACCACCTCATGCTGGTAGACGTCACGCCGCTGGGGCTTACCGGGAAGCAGGCCGAAACTACGCTCGATGAGGCCGGCATCACCGTGAACAAAAACGGCATACCGTTCGACACGCAAAGCCCGTTCGTTACCTCGGGCGTTCGCATCGGAACCCCGGCGCTTACCACACGCGGAATGCGCGAAGCCGAGATGCAGAAGGTTGGAAGGCTGATCCTCGAGGTGCTGCACGCCAAAGGCGATGCCGAGACCGTGAAGCGTGTGCGCGGAGCGGTCGAGGAGCTCTGTTCCTCGTTCCCGTTGGTCGCGGGCTACGAAGAATGATTCGGCAGGAGAATAGGGCGATGACTGGCGAGGGCTAAGTCGTGCATTGACAAGTAGTTTTCTCGATTCGTATACTTATTGCCAAAACGACGGAGTTCCGGGGGCGGAATGAGCAATCCCTTACAGCTCTCGATGGTGAAGTTCAACCAAGGTGCATACATCATCGTCGAGGGTAAACAGAAAGCGGACCACTTCTACATTATCCGCTCCGGTAAAGTGCGAATCAGCAAAGAGATCGAGGTTGTCGAGGAAGAGGGTGGCAACATCCTCGGCCCCGGAGATTTCTTCGGGGTCGTCTCGACAATGTCTTCGCATAGCCATATCGAGACCGCGCAGGCGCTGACCGAGGTCACCTTGATCTCGGTGCACCGCGACAACTACGGCGAGCTCATTCGGGTGAACACCCCGGTCGCGATCAAGATCATCGAGGCGTTCTCGCGCCGCATGCGTTACCTCGACGACGCGCTCGCGCGGCGTACGCTGAACAACACCGCCGAGCCCGACCTCGGTCATCTGTTCAACGTCGCGGAGTATTACGCTCGCCAGAACCAGTACAACCAGGCCTACTTCGCCTATTATCAATACCTGCGGCACTGTCCCGACGGGGAGCATGTAGAGCTCGCACGCGAGCGTATGCAGAAGATCGAGCCCTATGCCAAAGCGGTATACCTCGACTCCGAAGAAGAAGTCTTCACACGCACCTATCCGAAAGACACCATGATCTTCTCGGAAACAATGCCCGGCAAGGAGCTGTACATCATCCAGAAGGGCAGCGTGAAGATCACCAAGATCGTCGACGATAACGAAGTGTTGCTCGCGGTGTTGAAGCCCGGCGACATCTTCGGCGAGATGGCGTTGATCGAGAACAAACCCCGTTCGGCTTCCGCGATCGCGTTCGAGGACGCTACGCTGCTCGCGGTCAATAAGGAAAACTTCGAGCGCATGGTACAGTCGCAGCCGCAGATCATTTCCCGGCTTACGCAGCTTCTTGCCGAGCGCATATGGTTCATCTATAAACAGCTAGCCAACACCCTGCTGAACGACAACCTCGGGCGGATGTACGATGCGCTCTTGATTCAGCTCGAGAAGGCGCGCGTCCCGATCAAATCCGGCGAGTCATATACGTTTGAATTCGGAATGCGCGAGCTCATCAATATGGTAGGTCTGCCGCCCGGAGAGGGGAACCGCTGCGTGCGTGAGCTCCTGCGCAACTCGCGGATAAAAGCCATCGACAACCGCATACAGACTACCGATGTGCAGGAGATCGAGAACCAGGCGAAGTATTATCGCAAGATGGAGCGCATTGCGCGAAAGCGCAAAGAGAAGAGTCACGGCTCGATCGCCGGCGCCTAGCGCCGGGTAGCGGTATTATGCTTCTTTTTTCTTTTCGGTGACCACCCGCATCGTATCCTCGACGCTCCACTCGGCGAGCTTCTCGGGATCCTTGTATTCATCGGGGATGCTGATGTTCTTGGTTCCGTGCTTGATGTAGGGCCCGTACTTGCCGTCGTAGATCGCGAGCTTTTTCCCTTTTTCCGGGTCTTTGCCGAAGTCCTTTATGAGCTTCGAGCCGCGTCGAG
>PUOW01000054.1 GCA_003552185.1 Spirochaetaceae bacterium | reverse complement strand
TCGCGCCGTGGGACGGCTCGCCCGAGACCGAGGCGCAGGTGAAGGAAGACACCAAGGCGACGATCCGCGTGCTCCCCGAGGGCAACGAAAAGCAGGCCGAGGGCCGCACCTCGATCGTGAGCGGCCGCCCCGCCCGCCACATGGCGGTGTTCGCCAAAGCGTATTAGGCGCGGGAGGCCGGCGGTGAGCGCAAACAGTGGCGAGCCGGGGCGCAACGTGGTATATTGCCGCACATGAAAGCCTTACGGCGCTATTCGGCGGTTGCCTTGCTGCTCGTGCTCGCGGCTCACGGAGCCGCCGCGCAGGCCTTGTCTTTCGAGGGGCTCGAGTTCCGCGCCGGCATGCTCTGGATCGGCAACAGCTTCACCGAGGACGCCGACGGCAACCCGGTGCAGGGCAGCGAGGTCAGCCCGCTGCGTTTCTCGCCCGGAATCAGCGCGTTGTTTCGCCTGCCGGGCGTCTGGCGCTTCACGCCGGGGCTCGATTTCTACTATCAAGAGTACCTGCAGCCCAAAAACCAGCCTTACGACAAAGTGGTTCCCACCCAGATAGAGACCGGCTCAGGCGAAGGCGATATCGCCGGCACCTTCGGGGTGCTGCTCAGCCTGCCGGTTGGGCCTGAGCTCAGCCTCGGCGAGGACTGGAGCCTCGCGTTCGCACTCTCGCCGACGCTCGCGCTGCGGTTTCCGCTGATCGCGATCGAAGGCTCCGATACCGACGGGCTCTTTGAGTATTTTTACTCAGACGGGCGCTTCTTCACGCCTGAGGCGCGCGCGCGGCTCGGTTATCAGGTCTCGCCGCAACTCGAGGTCGGCGCGCTTCTGCGCGGCCTCTACCCGGTCGCAAACCTCTACGCCGAGCTCGAGGACGGGGTGGAGTGGTGGGACGAGCTTATGGTAGGAATCACGCTTTCGATCGCGTACCGCTTCGGGGCCGCCGAAGCGGAGTAGCACGGCGGGCGCCGGCCGGACGCGCGCGGCGTGTCGCCGGCACCGGCGCGTGGCTGAACCCCGCCCGGCAACCCCGCGGCAAACCCGGGCGTGCCCCGCCCGAGGCCCGCCCAGGCGCCTAGATGAACTCCAACGGATCGATCTTGGCGCGCAGCTCCTCGCTGTGGGCGATAAGGTGCGCCGCGAAGCCCGCGGTCATGACGTCGAGAAACACCCCGAGCGCCACGAGCAGCGGGATAATCGGCTGCACCATCACGAACGCCTCCTCCATGCCGCCGGCGTGCGCGTTCGAGAGCATCCCGAGCGCCACCAGCACCCCGCTCCCCGGCACCGGGCCGAGCAGCAGCGAGATCCCAAAGGTGGTGGTCATGACCCAGACCGCCTGAGCCAAGGTGATCTCGAGCGCGGTGTAGGACTGCAGCACCACAATAAACGCCGCGGCCGCAACGAGGCCGGTGCCGGCCTTCCCCATGATCGCAAACAGCGGAAACACCGTGGAGCCGATCATGCGCGGCACACCGATGTTCTCACGGCCGGCGCGCGTCAGCACACCGAGACTCAAGAACGCGTCGGCCGAGAAAAACCCGGCCAACCCCGGCGCGAGCATCGCGTACAACCAGATATACGGATTGCGTCGCCCCCCGAAAAAGTAAATCAGCAGCGGATAGACCACCAAAACGAGCGCGAGAATAAGAATCACGAGCACCAGAATCAACGGGGCGAAGATCTCGAACTCCGCCACCTGCCGCATATCGAAAATGAGACGGGCTCCGAACGCGATGAAGCCGATCGCGATGACCTCGGTCACCAGCGAGTTGAGCCGGTACATCAAGCGCCCGGCCGAGTCGAAGAACGCCGCCACAGGCTCGGTACCGAACTGCTCGCCGGCGAACAGCAGCCCAAGGATCACCGCCAGAACGTACAGCGGAGCCAGATGCACGCCGGCGTCGGCAAACATCGCGAACATATTGCGCGGGAAGACCTGAAACACCGTCTCGAGAACCGTCGGCAGATCAAAGGCCGGCGCCTCTTGGAATATCGGAGGAATGCGCGCCGGCGAGAACACCAAGACCGCCCCGGTGCCGAGCACAATCAGGGCCGCCCCGGTTACCACCACCAAGCCGATCGTCTTCAGGTAGACGCGCAGCAGCTTGCGCTCGGAGCGCAGCTCGTACGTGCCGGCGGCAAGACTGAACAGAACCAGAGGAAAGATCGCGTAGCGCCCCACGCTCAGTGCGATCTCCGACGAGATACGGAAAAACTCTCTGGTGTCGCCGCCGGCATCAGGAAGGTACATACCGAGGAGCACACCGATGACACTACCGGCGAGGAGCCGCATCCAGATTTTCATAGAGTTCGAGAGTATCGCACCCGTGAATCAAACGTCAACGTAGCGCGCCACTCACTGCGCGCCCGCCGCGCGGTGGGTCGCCCGCCGCGCGCCACCGCCGGCCGCCACCCGACCTGCTGCACCGGCCGGCGGGCCACCGGGCGGGCGGGCCACCGGGCCGGCGGGCCACCGGCCGGCGGGCGGGCAGTCGCGCGCTCGGCCGGGGCGACGTGGCCGCTACGAGCCGAACGCGAAGAGGCTCGAGCGGCTCGAGTGCCGCAGCCACTTGCCGTTGCCGCGGGGGGCCTCTTCCTGCAGGTACGCGACCACATGCTCGGCAAACTCGGGCGCGTCCGAGCCGATCGACCGAAAGCCGCGGATTACCATCGGCTCGTTGGCGTAGAGCTCGAACAGACCCTCGGCCAGACGCTCGAACGATCCGAACAGCGCGCGGTCGAGCGGCGCTCGAAGCTCGCGCTCGGGCTGGTGCAGCACGAAGCTGAGCACACCCCCGCCTCGTCGCGAGAAGTAGCTTATGAGCTCTTTGCTGATGTAGAGCACCCCGTTCAACGCGCGATCAACCGCATCCTCAACCACCGCCGGAGAAAGCTCGTGAAACGGCACACCCGGTGCAAGCGGCGCGCAGACCACCAACGCCTCGTCGATCTGCTCGAACGCGTTGCAGACCTCCTGAACCACGGCACGAGCCGAGATCGACAACGCAGGCGTCCAGCCGACTCGACGCACACGCTCATCGAGCTCCCCGATACCGTTGCCCGACTCGGGCGACGCGTCCGGTGCTGTGGCTAAGGTGAAGCCCTTGGCGGCGGCACGCATCGCGAGCTCGGTTGTGACCGGCGCGGCGCGTCCGGTTATCAGGATGCTCTTGTTCATGGTAGACTGGATAGTAGCACCCCCCACCACGAAGGAGCAAGCAGTGCGCGTCGCAATCGCACAGTGCAACCCCACCATTGGAGATTTTAGCGGTAACAAGGCGCGCGTTCTCGACTGCGCGCATCAAGCGCTCACCCACGGCGCCGAACTGGTGCTGTTTCCCGAGCTCGCGATCTGCGGCTATCCGCCGATGGATCTCCTCGACCAGCGCATGTTTCTCGAAGAAAACCGGCGCACGCTCCGCGCGCTGCAACACGAGCTTCCGCCCGAGATCGCGGTTGTGGTCGGGGCGGTAGACGCCAACCGTCGCCTCAGCGGCAAGCCGCTTCAAAACGTCGCGGTGGTGCTGTACCAAGGCCGCGTGCTCCACACGCAGGCCAAAACGCTGCTGCCGACCTACGACGTGTTCGACGAAGCACGCTACTTCGAGCCTGCCGACGAACGCGCCCCGTTCGAGCTCCACGGTGTGCGCATCGGCATCGCGATCTGCGAAGACATCTGGTGGGAGACGGCCCCCACCCTCGGCGAGCGCTACCCCATAGACCCCGCCAAGGAGCTCGTCGACGCCGGGGCACAGCTTCTGCTCGTGCCCTCGGCCTCGCCGTTTTTCACCGGAAAGCGCGCCACCCGCGAATCGCTCGGCACCCGCATCGCCGCGCTCAACGGAGTGCCGCTGCTGTACACCAACATGGTCGGCGGCAACGACAACTTAATCTTCGACGGCAACTCCTTCGTGGTCGCCGCCGACGGCGAGGTCACCGCGCGCGCGCCCGGCTTCGAGGAACACGTACTCGTGCTCGACCTTGCGCCCGCGGGGCGCGCCCCCGCGGGCGGGCCGGTAGCGCGGGCCGCCGACGGTGCCCGCGCGCCCGACGAGGCGGCCGCCGCCCCGCCGCCGGCCGCGCCGGACACCGCGCATGCCGCCCGCGGTGCCGCCGACGCGATGCACCCGGCGGTGCACCCGCAGGTGCGCCGCGGCACCCCGCCGAGCCCGGCCGACAAGTACCGCGAGATCGAGAACGCGCTCGTGCTCGGGATCCGCGACTACCTCGGCAAGAGCGGCTTTCGGCGCGTGCATTTCGGGCTTTCCGGCGGGCTCGACTCGGCCGTGGTGGCGGTGCTCGCGACACGCGCGCTCGGGGCCGAGAATGTGCACGCCTTTCTTCTGCCGTCGCAGCACTCCTCCGGCGGCAGCATCACCGATTCACAGGAGCTCTGCCGCAACCTGGGCATCGCGTATAGCGAGATCGCGATCAGCGAGATCTACGCCGAGTTCATCGAAAAGCTTGAACCGGTGTTCGCCGGTCGCGCGCCCGACGTCGCCGAGGAGAACGTGCAAGCACGCGTACGCGGCACGCTGCTGATGGCGTACTCCAACAAGTTCGCGTCGTTGGTGCTCACCACCGGCAACAAGAGCGAGCTTGCAACCGGCTACTGCACCCTCTATGGCGACATGGCGGGCGCGCTCGCGGTGATCGGCGATCTCTTCAAAACCGAGATCTACGAGCTCGCCGAATGGTTCAACGCCGAACGCGAGGTGGTGCCGCGGAACATCATCACCAAACCGCCCTCGGCCGAGCTCGCCCCAAACCAAACCGATCAAGACTCGCTTCCGCCCTACGACCAGCTCGATGCCGTGCTGCATTGCTACATCATCGAGAATCTCACCGCCTCCCAGATCATCGAGCGCGGCTTCGAGCCCGAGCTCGTGCATCGCACCCTGTCGCTCGTGGCGCGCGCCGAGTACAAGCGTCGCCAAACACCCCCGGTGCTCAAGGTTTCACCGCGCGCGTTCGGCACCGGCCGCCGCGTCCCGATCGCGCGCAGCATTTACGAGCTATGACCATGCGAACGTCACGTCTACCTGCCACTGCAATCGCGGCGCTTCTTGTGCTCGTAGCGATCGCCCCGGCCGCACCGGCCGACGAGCTGAGTGTTGAGGACGCCGTTGAGCGCGCGCTTCGCAACGCCGACGCCGCGCGCCGCGGCCGCCTCGAGGTGCAGCGCAGCACCTCCACCCTCCGCGCCGCCCGCGCAGAGCGGTTCCCGAGCGTCTCGCTCTCGCTCTCCGGCAGCTACCTCACCGACACCGACCGCACCTTCGACCTCGAC
>PUOW01000009.1 GCA_003552185.1 Spirochaetaceae bacterium | reverse complement strand
ATGGCCCTGGTACGTCACCGGCCCGTTGCTTGGTTTGATGGTGCCGCTTCTCTTGATTCTTGGAAACAAAGAGTTCGGTATATCGTCGTCGTTGCGTCACATGTGCGCTGCGGCTCTGCCGGTTAAAGCCGATTACTTCCGTTACAACTGGAAGGACTCGCTCTGGAACCTCGTGCTGGTTGTGGGTGTGGTGATCGGCGCCGTGATCGCCGCGGTCGGCCTCGACGGGGCGAGTGCACCCGCGATCTCCGACGGCGCGCGTGAGCTGTTCGCCGCTTGGGGAATAGAAAGCATCACCGAGTTACAGCCGCGGGAGGTCTTTGCGCTCGAGAACATCGCGACGCCGACGGCCTTGATTTCGCTGGTGCTCGGCGGATTCTTGGTGGGATTCGGCGCGCGTTATGCAAACGGCTGTACCTCGGGGCACGCGATCATGGGCCTTTCGCTGCTGAACTTCGGCTCGTTGGTCGCGGTTGTGGGGTTCTTTATCGGCGGCCTGTTGGTATCGCACCTGGTCGTCCCGTTTGTGTTGGCTCTGTAACGCGAGGAGGATGCGGAGATGAAGCTTTTGAAGTTCCTTTTGATCGGAATATACTTCGGTGTCGTGTTGGTTAAGGGTGAGGTGATCTCGTGGTTTCGTATCCAAGAGATGTTTCACTTCCAGTCGTTCTATATGTACGGGGTGATCGGCAGCGCCGTGCTGGTCGGGATCGTCTCGGTTGCGTTGATCAAGCGCCTTCAGATCACCTCGATCGACGGCGAAACCATTAAGTTGGCCGGCAAGCCGTTTAACCGGGTCGGGAACCTCGTGGGAGGTATCGTGTTCGGTCTCGGGTGGGCGCTCGCCGGCGCATGTCCCGGGCCGCTGTACGCCTTGCTCGGCGTGGGATACGGTTCGATTCTGCCGGCGATCGCAGGTGCGCTTCTCGGCGTGATCAGTTACGGCTATCTGAAGCCGCGGCTTCCGCATTAGGGCTGCAGCGGGCGGTGTGGCTGCGGGGGCGTCCGCCATAACGCGGCCGCTTGCCCGCAGTCGGGCGCCACGGCCGCGCCCCGGCCGCGCGTCGCCGGCAATTGCATATCCAAGACCGGCGGGGTAGAATTGCGGTTGTGAAGAGCCACGAGCTCGAGAGCCTTATCGGCTTCTTGAACAGCATCTCGAACC
Source organism: Spirochaetaceae bacterium (assembly GCA_003552185.1). GTDB lineage: Bacteria > Spirochaetota > Spirochaetia > DSM-27196 > SLAA01 > B1Sed10-166. The sequence goes on along the minus strand of PUOW01000009.1, from coordinate 19,579 downwards.
TCTGCGCGATCGAGCATGCCGACCGCAGCCGTCGGCTGTTGCGCCGTGCGGTTGAGTTCTTGCGGTACAAGCATGCTCGGCGTGGGCAGCTCCTCCCGCTCGGGGACGAGCTGGAAATGGTCGAGGTATTGTTTGAGCTCGCGCGGGCTCGGTTCGGTGAGCAGCTTGTTGCTTCAATCAACAGCGCCGAGTATCCGTCCGAGAGCGCGGGTGCCTGCTTTGTCCCGCACTACAGTGTTCTCGCGTTCGTTGAGAACGCCGTCAATCACGCGTTTGAGAATATCGAGCCCCCGTGGACACTATCGGTTGAGGTTTCGGGCCGCGAGAGCGGCTTCGGGGTCACGATCGCGGACAACGGTATCGGCTTTGAGCCGGAGCCTTACCTGAACGGCTATCACGCGCCGACAAAGGACGATGGGGCGCGCGACTACACCGGGCTGAGTGCAACCATCGAGCGGCTTGCAACTTACTTCGGAGACCGGCATGAGCTGCGCGTTGCCAGCTCTCCGGCGGCCGGCACGCTCGTTGAGCTGTATCTTCCTTCGGGGTGAGACGTGCCATGGTGCGCAAACTGGGGTCGGTTCGGCTTCCGCTCAAGACTACCCAGCTGTTCCTGTTTGTTACGGTGATCCTCGGTGCCGGTGTGTTCAACATCTTCACGCTGTATCACACCAACCGTTACATGAACATCTTCGACCGCAGCCTCGTAGCGTATCATAGTATTCAGCGCTTTCATCGTGAACTCGAGTCGAGCGTCTCGAGCCTTAGGATGTATGTACGCCATCGAGAAGACACTCACTTAGAGACGGTGCGGCGCACTCGTGGTGAGCTCGATCGGCGCTTGTTCGAGGTTCGTCGGCATAACAGCACCGGCGTCGAGGCGTTGTTCGAGTTGCGGTCGCTGCGTAATGGGCTTAACGCGTACCATAACGCGGCGGAGAACGCAATGCTCGCTGCATCCGAGAACGCCCCCGAACATTACCGGCTGCTCCTGCGCGCCGAACGGATCAGCGAGTACCTGTTCATCTACCTCCAACGCCTGATGCATGCTCGACTTGCCGAGGGGCTCGAGACGCACGCCACGCTGCGCGGGCACGCGCGTGCGATGGGGTTCGGCTCGTTGTTCGGCATTCTCGTGATGGGCGTCTTGATCATGCTGTTCTTGGTTGTGTTCACGCGCCGAATCACGCGTCCGGTTCGAAAGCTTGCCGCCGCGGCCCATCGGATGGCGCATGGTGAGCTCGGCGTCGGCGATGTAGTCGTTTCCTCGGTCGAGGAGATCGATGTGCTGGCCGAAGCCTTCAACCGCATGAACAAGAACATCGCTTCGCTTGTAAGCGATCTCAAAGACAAATCGGCACTCGAGCGAAAGCTGCATCGCGAAGAACTGAAGAACGTTCAGATGGAGCGCTCGCTCGAGCACGCACGTTTTCAACAGCTGCAGGCGCAGGTGAATCCCCATTTTCTGTTCAACAGCCTGAACACGATCGCGCGCGCAGCGTTGTTCGAGCGGGCGGAGCAATCGGCACGCTTGATACAGGCACTCGCGCAGCTCTTACGTCATAGCTTGGGAACGCGTTCCTCGATGTCTTCGATCGAACGGGAGCTCGAGATCGTACACGAGTACCTTCACATACAGGAGTATCGCTTTCGTGAGCGGTTGCGGTTCGAGGTGGCGTGTGACGACGGCCTCGGCACGGTCGAGATCCCCTGCTTCAGCCTGCAGCCGCTGGTAGAGAACGCGGTGCAACACGGTATCGAGCCGCTCGAGAACGGCGGTGCGGTGCGAATCACGGTTCGGCGATCGAATCATGAGGTCGTGCTCTCGGTTGAGGATACCGGCGTAGGAATGAGTCCGGAACGGCTCCGCGAGGTCTCGCGCGGTGACGGCTTCCAGACCGCGGTTGAGCGGAGCGACCCTTCGAGCTCGAGCATCGGGATCGCAAACGTTCGGGAGCGCTTTGAGTTGGCGTACCACCACGAGGCGCGCTTCGAGATCGAGAGCGAGCCGGGGCTCGGGACGGCGGTCAGGATTACGGTGCCGCTCGAGCCGCACTACCGGACCGTGACCCCTTCAGCAGCGGAGCACGCCAATGACCTATAAGCTCCTGATCGCGGACGATGAGCAGATGGAGCGCGACGCGTTGCGCTATATCATCGCGCGCGGCTGCGCGCAGATCGGCGCGGTGCTCGACGCCGCCAATGGTCGCGAGGCCGTAGAGATCGCCGCGCGGGAGCAACCGGAGATCGTTCTGCTAGACATCAAGATGCCGGGCATAAACGGCGTAGAAGCCGCCGGACGGATTCTTGCCCAGGCGCCCGACACCAAACTGGTGTTTCTTACCGCGTACGACTACTTCGATTATGCTCAGCAGGCAATTCGATTAGGCGTGGTGGATTTCCTCGTGAAGCCGGCGACCGATGAGCGCGTGGTGGAGGTTATCAACGGGCTCGTTGCTCGGCTCGAGGAGTCCGATAGATCGAACGAGCTTAGGTCTGAGCGCGAGCATCGCCTCGCACGCGCTCGCTGCGCCCTGGAAGAAGCCTTGGTTCTCGGGCTCGTGCGCGGGGATCTGCGGCACGATCAAATTGAAGAACAGATACACGCACTCGATCTCGAAGGACGTTCCGCGGCCGCCGCCTCGATCACGGTCGATTTCGCGTCGTATCCCATGCAGGTGGAAACCGAGGCGCAGCGAACGGTGCTGCGGCGCCGTTGCGTGCACGAGCTCAAGGCAATACTGCAACAACGGGGCATAACAGGCTTAACGGCGCACGGCTCGCACATTATTCACGCCTTGTTACTAGAACCCCCGGAGGCCGAACTCGGCTCCGAGGCCCTGGTCGAAGTGCTTGAAACGTTTGTCGAGACGGTGAGGCGGAAGTTCTCGATTCGATGCGTGGTCGGGGTTGAGCCCGAAAAGCGGCCGCCCGCCGGGAGCGCGGCGAGTTTTCGGAGCGCCGTGTTGGCGCGGAGCCGCGCGGAGCGGGGTGAACGCGGCGCACGCGACCGGGGTGGTGAGATGGTGGTGCCGGCCGACGATTTCGCGCTGGAGTCCGGCGGCGAGGCCGAGCTTGAGGGCGGGCCGAGGCAAGAGGATCGGTACGGCTCGATCGATGAGCTCGAGCACCACCTCTGCGAAGCCGTCGCCGCCGGCGATGAAGAACACGCGCTCGAGCTTGCGCAGGCGACGATGACGCGGTTGCTCGAGTGGGCAAGGCCGTTTGCAGAGCTTCGACGTGCCGGCATGGAGCTCGTGATCGTGACCGCACGCCGGGTCGATGTGCGGCCCGCAGAGCTACGGTACAACGGTGTCGGCGTGCTCGAGCGAATCGAGCGTTCGGCCGAGCCCGGAGAGCTCCAATGCGCGCTGCGCGAGGCCGTCACAAGCCTCTGCGGCGCCGGCAGGGCTCAGGTTCGAGAGCGCGCGCACCAACAGATCGAGCGTGCGCGTTCCTTGATCGAGCACGAGTACGCTCGCTGCCTATCGCTCGAGGAGCTCGCCGGCGAGGCGCGGCTCTCGCCGTACTACTTCAGTCGGGCGTTCAAGCTTCAGACCGGCTCGAGCTTCGTCGATTATCTCAACCTGGTGCGCGTGGGCCACGCGAAGCGATTGCTCCGCGAGTCCTCGTTAAGCGTGAAGGAGATCGCGACCGCGGTGGGGTTCTCCGACCCAAACTACTTCAGTAGGGTGTTCAAGCATCACACGCAGATCACGCCGACGCAGTACCGAAGCAAAACTGTGCTACAATAGCAAGATTGTGCGCTTCCGCGCCGTCGGAATGCAACGCTGCGGCGGCGGGAGTATCAAGATGATCCTCGACAACGCAAAATTGTACAGAGACGCATACTCGAAACCGGGGTACGATCACGGTACACGATTCTATAAAGGAGGCGAACGGTATGAAAAAACTACTGTTTGTCGCGGTCGCGTTGGCGGCCGTTGTAGCGGTGGGCGTATGGGCCGGAGGCTCCGCTGAAGAAGAACCGACGATGACGCTCCGACTTGCAGAGACTCACGGACCGGACTACCCGACCACGCAGGGCAGTGTCGAGTTCGCGCGTTTGGTGGAGGAGCGAACCGACGGTCGTATCAAGATCGAGGTGTTTCACTCGGCGCAGCTTGGTGAAGAGAGCGACGCAATCGAGCAGGTGCAGTTCGGTGGTATAGACTTCACCCGCGTCTCGATCTCGCCGCTATCGGCGTTCGTGCCGGAGCTCGACGCATTCCAGATGCCGTTTCTCTACGACGACGCCGACCACATGTGGGAGGTACTTCGCGGAGACATCGGCCGCGAGATGTTCGAAGGGCTCGAGGAACACGGCTTTGTGGGACTTACCTGGTACGACGGCGGCGCGCGGCACTTCTATACTACCAGCCGGGTAGAGACGGTCGACGACCTCTCGGGTCTCAGCATTCGTGTACAGGAAGCCCCGCTCATGATGGACATGGTTGAGCTGCTCGGCGCTACGCCGGTGCCGATGCCGTTCGGCGAGGTCTATAGCGGGCTACAGACCGGTGTGATCGACGGCGCCGAGAACAACTGGCCGAGCTATCTCACTACGAGCCATTACGAGGTTGCTCAGTATCTCATCGAGAACGCTCACACGATGGTTCCGGAGATCACGGTTGCAAGCATGGAGGTCTGGGAGACGCTTTCGCCGGAAGATCAAGAGATCATCCGTGAAGCGGCCTGGGAGTCGATCGATCACCAGAAGCGCCTGTGGGCCGAGTTCGAGGAGGAGGCCGAGGAAGAGATCCGCGCCGCCGGCAACACGATCACCGAGCCGAGTGCCGAGGTGTTGGCCGAGATGCAGGAGCGCATGCAGCCGCTTTACGACCGACAGCCCGGTCACGTGAAGGACATGATCGAGCGGATCCAGACCTACGGCGGACGCTAGCGGGTATCCGGTCTGTTGGAGACGCGCAGCTCCAACATGAGCATCTAAAACGCGACCCGCGGTCGGCGGTCATGTAGTATGATCGTCGCGCGGGTCGCTCTTCAATGCTCGTTGTACGGAGGCGAAACGATGGCCAAAGTCATTCACGCGTTTAACGTCGTGTTCCTCGCACTCATCACGATCGCCAAGTTGCTTATCATTGCGATGACGGTCATTGTCGGCGTTACGGTGTATCTGCGCTATGTGGTTGGACGCGGTGTACGGTGGTCCGCCGAGATGGCACAGGTGCTGCAAGTGTGGTTCACCTTCATCGCGATGGCGCTCGGTGTACGGAAGGGCATGCATATCTCGATCAACATCATGCCGGAGAATCTCTCGCCGAAGATCAGTTTTGTGCTCGCGAAACTGCAGAACGTGCTGGTGGGAGGTGTCGGCGTAGTGATGTTCATGTACGGACGGCAACTGGTTCAGTCCACGATGCGGTCGGTGCTGCCCGCTACCGGCATGCCGTCGGGTTACCTGTACCTCATTATGCCGATCTGCGGTGTGCTGTTGATCGCGGAGTCGCTGATCGATCTATTCGGGATAGACCGTCGCGACGGCTGGATGGCACCGTACCTCGGCGAAGACGAGATCGAGCTCGAGGAACAGATGGAGCATGGGAAAGAGGAAGGTGAACGCTTGTTCGGAAGCGAAGCAAACGAGACCGCGGTGAAGGAGAACGGTAATGGGTGACCCGGTTGCAGTCTGGCTTCTGATCGGGAGTTTTCTCGGTCTGCTCGTGCTCAAGCTTCCGATTACCTTCGCGCTTGCGGTTTCTTCGATCGTGACCGGTATGTACCTGAACGTCAGCATGCTGAGCATCGTGCAGCGTATGGCTTCCGGAGTTCGTACCTTCTCGCTGCTGGCAATTCCGTTTTTCATTTTGACCGGCGAGCTCATGTCGAAGGGCGGAATTTCGCATCGGCTGATTCAGTTTTCGAACGCCTTGATCGGCCGCTTTCGCGGCGGGCTCGCGCTCGTGAACGTAATGGCGAGTATGTTCTTCGGCGGCATCTCCGGCTCCGCGGTGGCCGACGTGTCCTCGATCGGTTCGATCATGATCCCGGTCATGAAACAGAAGGGGTACGACGGCGATTACTGCGTCGCGGTTACGGTTTCGAGCGCGTGCCAGGGCATCGTGATCCCGCCGAGCCACAACGTGATCATCTACTCGTTGGCGGCGGGCGGGGTCTCGGTAGGCCGGCTTTTTCTCGGCGGCATCGTTCCGGGTGTGCTGCTCGGCATCATTCTGATGGTGATCTCGTACGTAATTGCGGTGCAGCGCGGGTACCCGCGCGAACGCGGCTACACCTTGCGCGAAACGCTCGCGGTCACCAGGGACGCGCTCCTCGGTCTCCTCACGCCGGTTATCATCATCGGCGGGGTCATCAGCGGCGTGTTCACCGCAACCGAGTCGGCCGCGGTTGCTGCGATCTACTCCTTTATCATCACCGCGTTTGTCTATCGGGAGTTGACGCTCAAGAAGTTCTGGAACGTGTTGTACTCAACCTTGCGAACGCTCGCGATGGTGCTGAGCCTGATCGCGGCCGCGAACGCGTTCGGCTGGCTTCTCTCGGTGCTGCAGGTACCGGCCATGGTCACGCAAGCCTTGATCGGCCTTACCGATAATCGCATCCTCCTGTTGCTTCTCATTAATGTGATGCTGCTGTTTCTCGGTATGATCATGGACATGGCGCCGTTGATCGTGATCGTGACCCCGATCCTGTTTCCGGTTGTGGTGCATACGCTCGGGATGAGCCCCATACAGTTCGGGATCGTGATGATGCTGAACCTCGGCATCGGGCTCTGCACGCCCCCGGTGGGTACCGCGTTGTTCGTGGGGAGCGCCGTTGGTCGCACTACGATTGAGCGAGCCACGAAGGCATTGCTGCCGTTTTACATAGCGATGATCATCAGCCTATTGCTCACGACCTTCATCCCGGCAATCTCAATGACGATACCCACGCTTTTGATGTAGCTTTCTGAACCGACACAGCGACGCCGGCACCGGCCGTCGGAACGGCACCGGCTGCCGGCCGCCGTCCCGTTGAGGTGAGGGGGCGGCCGGCGCGTGTCGCTTCAGCGGTGAGTTTACCGTTCCAGGATCATTACGCGAGCTCTATCCCGAAGTAACGCTCGGCGTTGTTCCAGCAGATATCCTCGACCATGCCGCCGAGGAGCTCGATGTCGCGCGGCGCTTCACCGTTCTCGGCCCAGCCGCCGATTATGTCGCACAGTAGCCGCCTGAAATACTCATGGCGAGGGAACGAGAGGAAGCTCCGTGAGTCGGTCAGCATACCGATGAAGCGACTGAGCAGTCCCATGTTCGCGAGCGCGAGCATCTGACGGGTCATCCCGTCTTTCTGATCGTTGAACCACCAGCCGGAGCCGAACTGTATCTTGCCCGGTATCTCCCCTCCTTGAAAACAGCCGATCAGGCTCGCGACCAGGTCGTTATCACGGGGATTGAGGATATAGATCACGGTTCGGGGCAGTTCGTCGGTTTGCTCGAGGCTGTCGAGAAAGCGCGTCAACGGCGCCGCGAGGCGTCCGTCGGCCATGCAATCGAACCCGCTGTCGGGGCCGAGGTGATGGAACATGCGAGTGTTGTTGTTGCGAAGCGCGCCGATATGCAGTTGCATCGTCCAGTTATGACGACGGTACTCGCGCCCCAAATACACGAGCATGTGCGTGACATACTGCTCGACCTCGCGCGCGCTTAGCTCGGTACCGTTTAGCGCCTTGCGTACGATTGCCTCGATCTCGCGATCGCCGGCGTCGGCGGCAACCGGCTCGGTCAAGGCATGGTCCGAGATTCGGCAGCCCGCCTCGTGAAAATACTCTATGCGTTTCGAAAGTGCGTCCTTGAGGCTCGTGAGACCCGATATCTCGATCCCGGCCGCAGCGCCGAGCAGTTCTAGGTAGGAACGGAACGCGCTCCCGTCTGCGATCTGTAGCGCCTTGTCGGGCCTAAAACCCGGCACAACGCGAGTGCTGCAGTTTGGGTCGGCCGATATCGCCTTGTGGTGCGCAAGATCGTCGGCCGGGTCGTCGGTGGTACAAACGAGCCTAACCTTCATGCGCTCGAGCAGCCCGTGAACCGCGAACTCAGGAGAGGCCAGCATCTCGGAGGTGCGGCTCCAGATTGCATCGGCGGTATCGGGATTGAGAAGCTCCTCTATCCCGAAGAACCGGCGCAGCTCCATATGCGTCCAGTGGTACAGGGGGTTGCCGATTGTCTTCGGCACTGTCTCGGCCCAGGATTGAAATTTCTCGCGGTCGGATGCTGATCCGGTGATGTTCTGCTCCGGTACGGCGTTCGTTCGCATTGCGCGCCACTTGTAATGATCGCCGTGAAGCCAGATCTCGCTTATGTTGGCGTAACGGCGATTCTCGGCGATTTCTTGAGGCGGGAGGTGGCAGTGGAAATCGTAGATCGGCATCTTGGCGGCGTGCTGATGATATAACTCTCGTGCGGTTTCGGTGTTGAGCAGAAACTGCTCGCCGAGGAACGGTTCCATGCGAAAGCCCCCTTGTTCTGCATTGCGCTCGCGGTGTTGCAGCGCGCCGGGTGACCTCGGCCGACGGCCCGGCTCCCAGACGCTTCAGAGAAGCATAGGCTGTCTTTCGATGAGTTGTCAAATCAATTGAAGCGGCGCTATCTTGAGTACACCCGCATGAGTGCCGAACGGCACCTACCGGAACGAGCAAACTGAGGAAACGAGCAGCACCGTGAGAAGCGACGTCGACAACAATCTGAACACACACGAGCAAACGATTCGAATCGAAGGCGCGTACGCAAACAACTTGAAGAGCGTCGATCTTGAGATCCCGCTGAACTCCATCACGGTGGTAACCGGCGTGAGCGGTTCCGGGAAGTCTTCGCTGGCGTTTGATACGGTATACGCTGAGGGTCAGCGGCGCTACGTCGAAACCTTCTCGGCGTATACGCGCCAGTTCCTCGATCGGATGGACAAGCCCAAGGCCGAGCGGATCTCGGGCATTCCGCCGGCTATCGCGATCGACCAGACCAATCCGGTGCGCACCTCGCGGTCGACGGTCGGAACCATGACCGAGCTCAACGATCATCTCAAGCTCCTGTACGCTCGCGCTGCGGAGCTGTTTTGCGGCTCGTGCAACCGCGCGGTTCGGCGCGACGACCCGGAGAGCATCTGGGATGCGATCGTGGAGTGGTGCGACGCCCTCGACGGCCGTCGCGATCGCGCGCTCCCGCTTGTGATCTGGTTCGAGGTAGCGGTGCCGAAGCGATCCTCGCGCGAGTCGCTGGAGGAGGTGCTGCGGTCACAGGGGTATACGCGCTTCGGGGCCGAGCGCGACGGTGTGCTCGAGGTCATCCAGGATCGTGTTCGCTTCGACCAAGCTCACCGCGGCAGGATCGTCGAAGCGTTGGAGGCGGCGTTGCAGACCGGGCGTGGTCGCGTCGCGGTCTCGCTATACGCAGAGGATCGGACGACGGTTCTCGAGACTCGCCGCTTCTCGGTCGATCTGCATTGTCCCGACTGTGACACGCATTATCGCGATCCGATCGCGGCAATGTTCTCGTTCAACTCTCCGGTGGGCGCGTGCGATACCTGTCGAGGTTTCGGCCGCGTGATCGGCATAGATTACGACCTCGTGATCCCGGACGACCGGCTGAGTCTCGAAGACGGTGCAGTTAAGCCGTGGGAAACCGAGAGCTACTCCGAGTGTCGCGAAGACGTACTGCGCTTCGCGAAGGCCCGCGGCGTGCCGACCGACGTGCCGTGGCGAGAGCTCGATGAGGCCGACCGCCGCTGGGTGATCGAAGGTGAAGGCGACTGGGACGAGGGCGTCTGGTACGGAGTAGGGCGCTTCTTCGCGTGGCTTGAGTCTCGCAGCTACAAGATGCATATCCGGGTCCTGCTGTCGCGCTACCGCAGCTACGGGCTGTGCCCCGATTGTCAAGGCGCACGCTTGAAACCCGAGTCCTTGCTCTGGAAGCTCACGATAGACGGCCGCCGATACGGCCTTCACGACCTGGTTGGCTTGCCGATCGAAGAGACGCACGCCGTCATGGAGCGTTTCGCCCGGGTTCGGCTCGGCGACGGCCGTAACGCGATCGAGAACGTCGAGGATCCGCTTGCACTGATTCTGTCGGGTGTCACTACGCGGCTGCGGTATCTGCTCGATGTGGGGCTTGGGTATCTCACGCTCGACCGCCAGTCTCGCACCTTGAGCGGAGGGGAGGTGCAACGCATTAATCTCACCACCGCGCTCGGAACCTCGCTCGTCAATACCCTGTTTGTGCTCGACGAGCCGAGTATCGGACTGCATTCGCGTGACATCGGGCGGTTGATCGGCGTGCTGCGCGGTCTGCGTGACGCCGGCAACACGCTGCTCGTGGTTGAGCACGATCCCGAAGTAATCATGGCCGCCGACCATGTGATAGAGATGGGGCCCGCGGCCGGTAGCGGGGGCGGTGAGATCGTGTTTAACGGACCGCTCGCCGCGATGCTCGAGCGTGAAGAAGGAGTAACCGCTCCGTATCTGCGCGGCGATCGCCGGGTTGCTGCGGCGGGAGACACCCCGCCGCGGGGGGATGCGCCGCACGCTGATGCGCCGGAAAGTAGGCTTATACTGCGCGGCGCGCGCGAGCACAACCTACAATCGATCGATCTAGAGATTCCGCTCGGGCGTCTCGTGGTGTTCAGCGGGGTCAGCGGCGCCGGGAAATCTACCCTGCTCGAAACGGTATTGTATCGGAGGCTGCTGCGTGCGCGTGGTGTCGCGGCCGAGGAGCCGGGCGAGCTCGAGGTCCTCGAGGGTGATGAGGCACTCGACCGGATCGTGTTGGTGGATCAGGCGCCGATCGGCAAAACCGCCCGGTCTTGCCCGGTGAGCTATATCGGTGCGCTCGGCGCGATTCGATCCGAGTTCGGACGGCACCCGCTCGCGCGAGAGCGCGGCTATCAAGCGAAAGACTTCAGTTACAACACCGGAAACGGGCGCTGCCCGGCCTGTGGAGGAAACGGCTTCGAGCATATCGAGATGCAGTTCTTGAGCGATGTCTATATTCGGTGCCCCGAGTGCGACGGCACGAGGTATCGGCGGGAGCTGCTCGATGTGAGAATAGAGGGAGCCGACGGAAGGCTTGCCTCGATAACCGAGGTGCTGGAGCTTACCGTCGAGGATGCGATCGGGTTCTTCGCCGATCGGCCGAAGGTGGAGCGTGCGCTGCGCCCCTTAACCGAGTTAGGGCTCGGATATCTATCGCTTGGACAACCGCTGCCCACGCTGAGCGGCGGCGAGGCGCAACGTCTCAAGCTTGCGAAGCACCTCGCCGAGACCGGAGGAGACGATCGCGGTCGGGATCTGATTCTCCTCGATGAGCCTACTACCGGGCTGCATTTTGCCGATATCGCGGTCTTGATTCGCGCGCTGCGGCGACTGGTTTCGGCCGGACACTCGGTGTTCGTGATCGAGCACAATCTCGACGTGATTGCTGCGGCCGATTACGTGGTGGATCTTGGACCGGAGGGCGGCGATCAGGGAGGCCGCGTTGTTGCGGTGGGGGCCCCTGAGGATATTCGCGCCTGCGGCGAGAGCCACACCGGGCGGGCGTTGCAGCGGAGGCAGCCTGAGCGTGCCGCCGCAGATGCGGTTTGGTCTGCGTCGAGCCTCGGCGAGGGGGGCGCGGCCGAGGAGGGCGTGGCCGAGCACGTCGCGGCCGAGCACCGACCGGAGTACGCGGCCGGCGACGATGGGTGGGGTGCCGGCATTCGCCGGCGCGGCACGGGCAGCGATGCCGCGGGCTCCAGCTCCGCTGCGGGCGGACCGCCCACGGTGATTGTGTTGCGAGGGGCGCGCGAGCACAACCTCAAGGATCTCGAGCTGGAGGTGCCGCTCGAGCAACTGACGGTTTTCACCGGCGTGAGCGGGAGCGGTAAGAGCACCGTGGCGTTCGATATTCTGTTCTCGGAGGGACAGCGGCGCTACCTCGAGTCTCTCAACGCCTACGCGCGTCAGTTCGTGCAGCCGTCCGGCCGTCCCGATCTCGATGAGGTAAGCGGGCTGCCGCCGGCGGTTGCGATCGAGCAGCGCACGAGCCGGGGCGGACGGAAGAGCACCGTCGCGACCGTGACCGAGGTGTACCACTTCCTGCGGTTGCTGTTTGTGCGGCTCGGTACGCAGTACTGCCCGGACTGTATGGTTCCGATCTCGCCGCAGAGTCTGGACTCAATCGTATCGCGCGTGTTGAACGCTTACCACGGCCGCCGGATTACGGTGCTCGCGCCGCTCGTGGTGGCGCGTAAGGGGTACTACACCGATCTGGCTCGCTGGGCTGCGCAGAAAGGGTTCGAACGGTTGGAGGTCGACGGGGAGCGGATCCCCACCGCCGATTGGCCCCGGCTCGACCGTTATCGCGAGCACACGATCGCGGCTCCGTTCGAGCCGTTTGTCGGCGAGGCGGCGGATGAGCCACGAATTCGTGAGGTACTTGAGCGTGCACTGGCGCTTGGACGTGGTGTGGTGTATCTCGACCCCGAGGGGGCCGATCGCGAAGTTATCTCGACTGAACGGGCTTGCCCGCAGTGTGCGCGCAGTTTCGAAGAGCTCGACCCACGCTTGTTCTCGTACAACTCAAAGTACGGCTGGTGCCCGGAGTGTCAGGGGACCGGGGTTGAACTGCCGGCCGGTGTCACGGTGGAGGACGAGGATGCGGTTACGGCGGACGCCCGGCAATCCTGCGAGCACGGCGATGATGAGCGCGTATGTCCGGCCTGCGGCGGTGCGCGGTTGCGGCCGCAGGCGCGCGCGGTCCGCTTTCACGGACGCAGTCTGCCCGAGTTCGCGTCGCTTTCGGTTTCCGAAGCGTACGATGCGGTCGGCGCGCTCGAGCTCAGTTCGCGCGAGGCCGAGATCGGGCGCGATATCGTTACCGAGCTTTCCGACCGACTTGGTTTTCTCCGCGAGGTGGGACTTGGGTACCTCACCCTGGACCGGAGCGCCCCGACGCTGAGCGGCGGCGAGGCGCAGAGGATCCGCCTGGCGGCGCAGCTCGGATCCAATCTGCGAGGCGTGTTATACGTTTTGGATGAACCCACGATAGGGTTGCATGCGCGCGACAATGCGCTGTTGCTTCGGACCTTACGGCGCCTCGTGCGGCGCGGAAACACCGTGGTGGTGGTTGAGCACGACGAGGCCACGATTCGTACGGCCGACCATATCATCGACCTCGGCCCGGGCGCCGGGCTGCACGGTGGTCGCCTGGTTGCGGCCGGAACGCTTGCCGAGATCTGCGGCGCTCCGGAAAGCCTCACCGGCGCGTACCTGAAAAACGGATCGCGCCCGAGTTCGGGGTTGCATCAAGATGCGTCGGACAAGTGGTGCGACTGGGGGCTGATAAAGGGCGCGCAGCTGCATAACCTCCGCTCGATCGATGTCGCGATTCCGCTCGGCCGGTTTGTCTGCGTCACCGGCGTGAGCGGCAGCGGAAAGAGTACCTTGGTGCGCGAGGTGCTCTATCGGTCACTCAGCGATGCCTCTGCACAGCGGACGGTGTACGGCTGTCGCGCCGTTGAAGGGTTCGAGTCTATTCTACGCGTTCGAGAGGTCGACCAAACGCCGATCGGCAAGACGCCGCGCTCCTGTCCGGCAACCTACGTAGGAGTGTTCGACGAGATTCGTAAGCTGTTCGCCGGGGTGCCGGAAGCGCGGGTGCGGGGGTACGGGCCGGGCCGGTTCTCGTTCAATACCGCCGACGGACGCTGCGCGGCGTGTTCCGGGCAGGGTATGCGCAAGATCGAGATGAGCTTCCTGCCGGATGTCCGTGTCCCGTGCGAGGAGTGTCGCGGTGCCCGGTTCACGCACGACACGCTCGAGGTGCGATATAAGGGCACGAGTATCGGTGAGGTGTTGGAGATGAGCATCGAGGAGGCTGCAACCTTTTTCGAGGCTCAGCCACGGATACGAGACGGGCTGGCACTGCTTGACGCGGTGGGGCTTGGGTACCTCCGCCTCGGACAGCCGAGTCCTACCTTGAGCGGAGGTGAAGCGCAACGGCTTAAGCTCGTGACCGAGCTCGCGACCGCTCCCACTGCGCGCGAACGCGGATCAACTCTGTATCTGCTCGATGAGCCCACCGTTGGGCTGCATATGGCCGACGTGGAGAAGCTCACCGAGGTGATACGTCGCCTCGTGGCGGTCGGCAACACCGTGGTGGTGATCGAGCACAATCTCGACCTGATTGCCTCGGCCGACTGGGTGATAGACCTCGGACCGGAAGGCGGTAGCGGCGGTGGGACAATTGTGGCCGAGGGGCCGCCGGCGGCTATTGCCGGCGCTGAGAATTCCTACACCGGTGCGTACCTCGCGGCGGCTCCGAGCGCGCAGGGCGAGCGAGAGCGGCTTGCGACTAATCGGGTTGGGTGAACGCAACCTGACGCTCGAGGTTGGCCTTCATCACGGCCTCGACTCCGCCGAAAAACTGCGAGATACACTCGGCGCAGCGCAAGGAGTAGAACACGAGGTTTCCCTGCTTGCGATCGGTCACGATCCCGACCGACTTCAGAATAGAGAGGTGCTTCGAGACCGTGGAGGCGTCTGAGCCGATGAGCTCGGTGAGCTCGCCGACGGTCTTAGGTCGTTCCTGGAGCGTATCTATTATGAAGACCCGCGAGGGGTGGCCGAGTGCTTTGAGGATGCGCGCACGTTCGTCGTTTAAACTATGTTGTTTGTCGTTCATTTGAGCAGCTCCGGTCGACGCGTATCTGATACTCTAACCACGAAACCGTACACCGTCAAGGAATATTAATGCTATATATCGATACCTTGATATTCGAATTCGCCGCTAAGGCGTGGTAGCCGCGCTCGCGCCGTTGGTGGTACCTTTTCGAGGCGGACGCGGTCGATAGACGACCGGTACACGGTTGACCGGCGGGTAATGCGGTGTCCGCCGGAGGAGACGTTCTGTGCCGAACGCGGGCTATCCGGTTCTACTCACCCTGCACGGTCGTAGGTGCGTTGTGGTCGGCGGTGGGGGAGTGGCGGAGCGCAGGGTCACAGGCCTGCTGACGCGACCGGAACCCGCGGGCGAGGTGGTGGTCGTGAGCCCAAGCGCCACAGGCGCGATACGCGCCTACGCAGCCGAGGGTCGCGTCACCTGGCTTGCGCGAGGTTTCCGCGACGCCGACCTCAACGGAGCGTTTCTGGTGTTCGTCGCTACCGACGACCGCCGGCTTAACGCCGAGATCGCGCGCAGCTGTACGCAGCGTGGCGTTTTGGTGAACGTCGCCGACGCTCCGCAAGAGGGGTCGTTTCTTGTCCCGGCGGTTTCGTCCGCGGGAGGCATTCAGGTCGCGGTTTCAACCGGCGGAGCGGCTCCGGGGTTAGGGGCTGAGCTTGCGCGCGAGTTTGCCGCGAGCTGTAACGAGTTCGGTGAGTACCTTGAAGCCTTATCGCAGTTTCGCGCTCAGGTGCTCGCGACGGTTGAGGATGCGGCCGCGCGCGCCGAGCTTCTCGGTGCAGCGTGCAGTCCGGAGCTCGTAAAGCTACTCCGCGCCGGGCGGAGCAGCGAGGCGATCGAACGGCTCAGGGAACTCATAGCCGAGTTGCCGAAAGATCGCCCCGCTGGAGCATGACGCCCGCTGGAGCGTAAATCACAAAGTGAGGCCCCTATGACGACGGATTACGAGGCTATCGTGCTGATCGGACACGGTAGTCGACGGCCGGGCGCAAACGAAGCGCTCGAACGGCTATCTGAGTTCGTGGCGAACGGTGCCGCCGGCTCCCCGCGGGTGGAGCCGGCGTTTCTGCAGTTCGCTCAGCCCGATATCCCCTCGGTGCTTGAACGTATCGCCTCGGACGGCCTTCGTCGCATCGTGCTTGTGCCGGTATTCTTCTACGAAGGGGCGCATGTGGCGCACGATATTCCGGAAATTGTGGCATCCGAGCGCCGCAAGCGTCCCGAGTTGGAGCTCACGGTGTCGCCGGTGCTCGGCATCGATGAGCGAATTGCGTCGATGGTCTGGGATAGGATCGGCTCAGCCCGTCCGTAACAGCCCCGGGAGCGCCTCGATGCTTTCGATGACCCGATCGGCCTGTGTCTCGAGGTCTGCTCGGCGGCCGGCCCCGGTCAGCACGCCGACGGCTAGGCCCGCGCCGGCGCGGCGAGCCATCTCGATATCGTGCGGCGTGTCGCCGACAACGGCTACCGCGCGTGCCGGTGCCCCGATTGCGGCGCAGAATGCCTCAACCATCCCGGGCTCCGGCTTATAACCGTAGCCGGAATCGTAACCGAGCACGGTTGTGAACTCGTGGCGGATCTCGAACCGCGCCAAGGTTTCCTCGGCCGCTTGGCAGCTGTCGCTCGTCGCGAGTCCTAACGCGTAGCCTTCGGCACGGAGTGCGCGGCAGATCAGTGCGAGGTTGCCGACCGGGACCGAGCCCGCAGGACCCTGCTCGCGGTAGATGCGCTCTACGCGGCGAGTGATCTCCTCGACGCTCGGTGCGCTCGTGCCTTCACCCGAGAGTACACGGTGCCACTGCTCGGCGATCTCGGCGGTGTTGCCGGCGGCAAGGAGGCCGCCCGGCTCGAGACGGCCGCTCTCGGGATCGTACCCTGCGGAACACAGCAGCTTGTAAGAGATTTTGGGGTCGCCTGCGCTCACCGAGTCGGCGGCGGCCCGATTGATCGGTGTCCAGGTCGCATGGTACTCGAACAAGGTCCCGTCCTTATCGAACAGGACGGCGGTGATGGTTTGCATGGAACCTCGCGATGCGCGGTGTACCATCAATTGTCGGAGCGCACGTCGGTGATGTAAGTGTGAAACTCCGGTTTCGCCATCAGCGCCTTACAGCGGTTGAAACGCCCGGTTGAGTAGGCCCAGAAGTCCTCGGCCGGGTTGTCGTTCGCAAACTGTATCAAGCCCCAAAGCGTCCAGAGGAGATCGCACATCGCTTTGTAGATCCGCATTCGCCCGAACTCTGCATCGGTGTAGGTCCCGCCGTTGTAGGCGCTGAGCAGGATCAGGTCTTGGTCTTCCGAGAGCCCGGCCTCTACCGAGAGGTCGGCGACATCCCAGAGCGGCTCGTTCATCCCGGAGTACTCCCAATCTACGATGCAGGTGCGGTTGCCGTTGTCGAGGAAGTTCTCGCAGAGCGGATCGTTGTGGCACGGTGAGAGCTGTTGCGGATGAGCCGCGAGCGCCTCGCGCACCGTCTCGGCTTCCTGCACCACATCGTGGTAGCCCTCCGGGAGCGGGCAGTCGAGCTTCTTTAGTACCTCGAGGTACTCGTCGATCATCGAGAACAGCTCGAAGCGAAACTTGAACTCGCGTCCGCTGCTGTGCATGCGGTGCAGTGCCTCGCCCGCGCGTTCCACCGCACCGTCGTCGCCTCGAAACCCCGAGGGCGACATCGTGCGGTATCCCTCGAGGTAGCTGCAGACCATCAGTCCGTCTTGCTCGTCAAAATACAGCACGGGAGCGTTGACGCCGGCCGCGGCCGCTTGTTTCGCGTTGTGGGCTTCCACGCGGCGATCGATATACGCTTCGGTTCCTTCGCCGGGGATGCGGACTACGTAGGGTCTGTCCTCGTAGGTCACCCGGTAAACCAGGTTCGTGAGGCCTCCGAGGCGCTCGGCTTCGAGCGTCTGAGTGTTGATCTCACCAAACTGAGGCGCTCGCTCGAGCGCGTCTATCAAATGATCTTCCAAATGGAGTTCCATCCGTTCCTCCTGCTGCGCAGCCCGGCGGCTACGCGGTCTTGCGGGGTTTGCGGGCCAAGAAATAATCGAAACCGAGTTTGCCCTGCTCAGCGAGAGTCGCCCAGGCGCTCCAGCTTCGGTGGTTGCGCTCGAGTGTCGCAGGCTCCAGCTCGGCCTCGAGCTGCGGCATCAACGTCTCGAGACGTTCGAGTATTCTGCGTCGGTGAATCGCGGCGTGTTTCTGCCAGTCGCGGTGTTCGATCAGCTCGAACCCGGCGTGTTGAATCATCGCTGCGTAATCGGCGGGTCCCAGAATCGCCGAGGTGTGATAGCGGTCGCGCACCGCCTCGAGCTCATCCGGTAGCAGTTTCGCGGGCCGAAAGATCTGATCCGATATAACGGCGTAGCCCCCGGGTTTGAGAACGCGAAACGCTTCGCTCAATACCTGCGGCTTATCGGCGGAGTGCACCAGCGCCTCTTGGCACCACCAACAGTCGAAGCTGTTGTCGGCGTAGGGGAGCTCGTGATAATCGGCTTCCTCGAACTCAACCAGCGACTCAGCCGGCGTTCCAGTCGCGGCCTCGCGTGCATGTTGCAGCTGCGTCTTCGAGATGTTCGTTGCAACTACGCGACAGTTGAACTGCTCGGCGAGAAACCGCGCGGTTGCACCGTAGCCGCAACCCACCTCGAGCACGTATGAGTCTGCCGAGAGCCGCAGCGGTTCGGCCATTACCGCCTTAGCGCGTCGGGTAGCCGCCGGTATTTCTTCGTGCTCGGATTTGTAGATGCCGTAATGAATGTCTTCGCCCCAGATTCGATTGTAGAGTATGTCTACCCCGGGGTCCTCGTAATGCAGATCCACCATCTACACTCCTTATTATAGAAAATGCATGAATAACAAATGATTGAATCCCAATATTTTCAACCGCAATTAATAGGGTATTATGGTTTCGGAGCTGCGTCAACAGTTCAGGCGAAGTTCAAACGAAGTTCCTGAAGGTGGAGCCCGAGCGCAAGCGCCCGGGCTACAAGCGGATTGCGTGAGCGCCGAGCGAGACGATGAGGTAGGCGAGCGCAACCAGCGTCAGCCCGGTCGGAAGCGAAAACAGCTCGGCCGTCGAACCAATGAGCACCGGACCGAGGAGCAGCCCGATATACCCAAGCCCTGCGACCGCGGCGATCGAACCACCGGGTGTCTCGGGTGATACTCGCCCGGCGGCGGCGAACAAGATCGGGACGATATTGGCTGCGCCAAGACCGATCAGACCGAACCCCATTAGAACCGCCGCCGGCTCGGTAACCACCACCGCGACCGCCATGCCGGCGGTCCCGGCGCGGCCGCTCCAGCGTAGCACGGCGGCGTGCCCGAAGCGGCGAATGAGGCGGTCGCCGCTTGCGCGGCCGACCGCCATCGTGAACGAGAACGCGGCGAAGCCGGAAGCCGCGACCGCACTTCCGGCACCGATCTCGCTCGAGAGATAAACCGCACTCCAGTCGGCCATTGCACCCTCGCCGATCAGCGCGCAGAACGCCAACAGACCGAGGCCGAGCAACGCTTTGCGCGGTCGGCTGATACCGGGGGTGCCCCGTCCACGATCGTCGAGATCGCGAAGATAGCCGGGGGCGGCCAGAAGCGATGCGAGTAGTAGCGGCGCCGTCAAGCCGAGCACCCGGATCTCGGGTGCGGCCGGCGTCTCGATCACCAGCCCGGTAATCAGCGCCGCCGCCAGCCCTCCGAAGCTCCACGCCGCGTGAAACGAGGTCATGATCGAGTATCGATAGCGATGCTCCACCGCGACGGCGTGCGTGTTCATCGCGACATCGAGCAGCCCGTTGCCGAAACCAAACAGAAAGAGCCCGGCCGCCAGCACCGCAAATGAAGGCGCGAGGATCGGAAACGCCACGAGCGCCGGAAACACGATCCCCGCGGCGGCGGTGACGCGCCGACT
>PUOW01000066.1 GCA_003552185.1 Spirochaetaceae bacterium | reverse complement strand
CGGATCCCTCTCACCACTCGGCGTCCGCACATTACCTCGTACCTCATGCTCACCCTAAAGCAAGCCTCGGTACGGACAATACTCGGTTCCTTCCCTTCCCTAATTGCTGTTAAAGAACATGCCCATAGCCGAGCACTGTTCGTGCCCTGCGCTTGGGAGCGTTAAGGTAGCAGAGCGTGCACGCCCGTGTCAAGCCGTTGCCGACCGACGCAGTACCTCAGATGCTGTGCCCTGCTGCTGTTTCGCTTTGGATGCTTAACCTACACCAAAGCGTACTGTTCGTCAATACGCTGCAGAAATTACGCTGCAAAAATTTTTGCGCTATAACTGCATTGCGGTATTGAGGCCCGCGCTTGTGTGCCGGTGTTACTCCGCGCTTTGCGACTCCTCGCCTTCGGCGTGCTTTTGCTGCGCGAGCTTCTGCTCTTTCTCCCGAACGCGATTCTCGACCTGGTCGATCTCGGCGATGAGGTCATGCACGCCGCTGGTGCCGGTTGTGACCGAATCGGCCCCCTCCTGCGTCAAAGCCTCGTACACGCGCGTTCCCAGCTTGGCCATCAGTTTCTCGGCCTGCGACTCGAGCTGCATGATCTCGAACTTCAGTACGCCTCGCTCACCGAGGTCCTGAGCCTTGTCACGAGCCTTGGAAAACAAATCCCGAGACGACTCGAGACCGCGATCAAAAACCTGCTTCATGCGTTCGGTAAAGTCCATGTCTCTCCCCTCTCATTAGGCCGACGCGACGCCGACAGCGCAGCGCTCTAGAGGCCTCGATTGACCTTCGCAACCTCTCAACACTAAAATTACCACAACCCTGATCGAAAAGAAAGGAGCATACATGAAGCTGATTTTTCTAGGCCCGCCGGGAGCCGGGAAAGGGACGATTGCGACCCGCCTCGCGGAGGATGAAGGCATCCCCCACATTTCCACCGGAGATATCTTCAGGGAAAATATTCGTAATCAAACCGAACTGGGCAAGAAGGTAAAGGCTATTTTGGATTCCGGAGATCTGGTCCCTGACGAGCTCACGGTTGAGCTGGTTAAGGACCGGGTGGCACAGCCCGACGCCGCCGGCGGGTTTATCCTCGACGGCTTCCCTCGCACCGTACCGCAGGCCGACGCTCTTGCCGATTTCGCACCGGTCGACAAGGTGCTTAACTTCGTGCTCGACGAAGAGGAGATTGTGCGCCGCCTCTCGGGTCGGCGGGTCCACAAACCCTCGGGCCGTACCTATCACGTGCTGTTCGCGCCTCCTAAGGTAGAGGGGAAGGATGATGAAACCGGCGAGGACTTAATTATCCGAGACGACGACCAACCCGAGGCAATCAAGAATCGGCTCGCGGTGTACGAGAAGCAAACCGCGCCGCTGATCGAGTACTACAACTCACGCGGATTATTGACCGATATCGATTCGGCGCCGGCGCCGGATGAGGTCTACAAAGCGGTCCGCACAGAGCTCGGCCTCGCGTAAGAACCGCGTGCACCGGGTCCGAACCCGGTTGTTCGCTCGGTGCGCGCAGGCGCGCGCGCCGAGCCGCGGCGCCCGTGCCGCCCCCGACAGCCGCTCCACCGGACGGCAACACACTCGGCAACACACACAGATGCACCGCCTGCGAGTCGATAGCCCTCCGCCGGGCGGCGCGTTTCGGTCACCACAATCACAAGAAGCAGGCGCCCTGCTCCTTTAGGAACGTGCGAAGCTCGTCGGCGTCCTCGAGATCCTCGACGGCAAGCAGCTCAGTTACACGCTCACGGTCGTCAAAGCCTTGCTCAAACGCTTCGGCGAGCAGCGCCTCTCCCGCCTCGCGCCGGCCGATCCGAACCTTGGCCGCCCCGTGAGCAAACAACGCTTCGGCGTCATCGGGGCGCTCGCCGAGGAGCTCGCGGTACCACTCGGCCGCGCCCTCGAGGTCGCCGTACTCGTACGCCGTCCGGCCGAGCAAGCGCAGCGAACCAACCAGGTCTTCCGCCTCGCGCAGCAGCAAGCCCGCGTAGTTTCGAGCGCTGTCGTGATCCTCTCTTTGGTACTCGAGCTCCACCGCTTGCAGGTAAAACGCGGACGGATCATCTGCGATAGGCGCCGCGTCCGCAAGAAGAACCGCGGCACTCTCGAGCGTGCCCTCGGCTGCGTACACCATCGCGAGATTGCGCACAACGCGGTCGTCGTACGGCGCCTCTCGCATAAGCCGCTCGAAGAGCCGGCGCGCTTCGGCGAGCTCGCCCGCGCGATAATGGGCGTACCCGATGAGCTGCGCGATGAGGTGGTTGTCGGGGTCTTGTTCCTGCAACGAGGTAAGTAGCCGGCGCGCCTCGGAGTACGCGCCGCGTTCGATCTCGACCCGTGCGAGGTTGAACTGCGCACGGCGCCCTCCGGGCTCGTAGGCAAGCGAACGGCGGTAGTAGCGCGAGGCGGAGTCCCAGTCCTCGAGCTCGAGATAGGCCTCGGCGAGATTGTAGTACTCCGCGGCGATATCCTCGCGCGTGGGGCGAGAGGCGCACGCCGCACTCGAGAGCGGCACCGCCACGGCGCACAATAGAGCCGCGGTAACGCGTACCGCGTTATAGACGGAGCACCGTCTCCTCAATTTTTCGTACCTGCGAGCGATAGAGATTGCAGATCGTCGAACCGTAGTCGGCGATCAGCTGGATGATATTACGCCTCATCTCGGGCGCGTCCTGACCGTTCAAGCGATCGCCGGCATCGCCGAGCCCCGGCAGGATATATGCCGCATCGTTCAAGACCGGGTCCATCCAGAGCGTGAAGACACGCGCGTTCTCGAGCGCGCGCACGATCCGCAGTGAGCCCTTGAGCGCCGATATTACATTGAGGAAGTTGATAGACCGCGGCTTCACTCCCTGGTCGTTGAGATACTTCACGATCGTGACGAGACTTCCGCCGGTGGCGTTCATAGGGTCTGCAAATATCAGATCCTTGTCATGCAGAGCGTCGAAATCGAAGAACGAGTTGTCGAGGTCGAGGATGTACTCCATGTCTTTCTCTTTGCGCGTATCGTCTCGCTTGATGCTGAACAGCGCGAACGGCGTAACGTAACCGGTGGACGAGTACTCCTGAATTTCCTTCGACATAATCATTGAGGGAAGCAGCGCACCGCGCAGCATCACGCACATAACGCAGTTCTCGAGCTCTTCGTCGAGGTCGGGGATCTTGTGCACCGCGTAGTTCTGCACCGGCTCGGTGACCGGGGTTCGCACAATGAGGTGATTCTTCCGGTGACTCTCGGGATCGGCAAACGCGAGGTTGAACAAGAGCTCGTAGGCGCGCTGCGTGTAGTACACGAACTCGTGGTGCTGCGTTCGCACGTCGCGCAGTTTGGCGATGAGCCGCGAGGCTTCGCCATGGACGCTCCGCGGTGTCTCGAACGAGTACACCCTAATGTTCGGCTCGCCTCCGGTGATCTCCTGCATGAACTTACCCATCTCGTTATAGAGATTAATGAGAAGCTCACGTTCGGTCTGCAGGCGGGTTTGGTTCTGAGACGAAGTCAATACCTTGGATGCGGTTAAGACCTCGTCGTACAACTCATTCATGCGCGCGATCTTGGAGTGATCCTGCTCGGTAAGATACCCGTCGAGATCGGCGGCTTTGAGGACGATTCGATTACTCACTTGCAGCTCCCGTGGGATGGTTCCCTCGGGACCAGACTATAGCAGCAGCGGGCGCGCGCTACAAGCCGCAACGCCCCTGCACGCCCGCTTATGGTGATTTCTTGTGCGGACAAGCTTCGGCTACAGAATCGGCACGCCGAATGCGAGGCCGAGGCCGAACGCGCGGTCTTCATCGAGCGCGTCGGTCATCATGGCATCGATCACGAACTTGTAGCGGCTCAGCGCCGGATTCGCCGCGATATCGATGCGGATGCCGGTGTTGAACGCTCCGCGAGTCTCCGCGTCGGCGCCGGCCGGGGTACGGCTGTACGAGAAGTTCGCGAAGTCGTTGATCCAGTGCACGTAGCCTTGAAAGATCTCGGGGAACAACACCAGGTCGAAGCCCATCCCGAAATCGATATCGCCGTCGTCGACCAGATCGCCGAACGCTTTGCCGATCACCAGTGAGGTCTCGGCGGGCATATTGAAAAAGGTTCCGGGGTAGGTAGCGGCGAGGTACACCTGCTGCACGTTTTCGTCGTTACCATTTATTTGCAGCATATGAAAGTTGCCGCCGACCGCCACCGCGGTGCGCCCTCCGGTCGGGAGCTGGATCTTTCCGCCGAGCAGAATGTCTTCGTTGTCGTCGCCGATGTTGCTGTCGTACGCGAAAGAAAGCTCTGCGAGCTGAAACAAGCTCACCGCCACCTTCGGGATGTGCGCGGTTTCGTTATCGTCAAAAATTGCGTGATAGCCGAAATCCAGCCCGAGATCGGCGCTGTGCTCCCACCCAATTCGCGCACTCGGGATGCCGATCAGGCCGGTGGCCCCGTTGAGACTCATACCTTTGAGCGACTGCGCGCTCAGACTCGGCGCTCCGATGAGTACCACCAAGACCACTATAATTGCAACTCTTGTTTTTCTCATAGTATTTCCTTTTTCCAAAATTCGTCGAGGTACTGTATCCTATAACTCGCATAGTGATCAAGAACCGGCCTCGCGAACCGGCCTCGCGAACCGAGCGGCAGAGCCGATCGGCGGGCCTCTTGTGCACCGTCGCCGCGGTGTTTATACTTCTGAACAAGAATCAAAAATGACCACGAAGTAAGACGTAAGAAGCGAGAACGTGAGCACCGACGACACGGCAGACGCGACAAAACTGCTCCTCGTAGAGGACGAACGACTTGTAGCGATCGCTACCGCGGCGATGCTCAAGCGCCACGGGTACGCAGTTACGCACGCTGCCACCGGGGAAGAGGCGCTGGATCGCGTCGCGGCTGATCACGAAGTCTCGTTGGTGTTGATGGACATCGATCTCGGCGACGGGATCGACGGCACCGAGGCCGCGCGCCGAATTCTTGCGCTCCGCGCGCTTCCGGTTGTGTTTCTTACCTCGCATACCGAGCAAGACTACGTGGAACGCGCTAAGGAGATCACGCGCTACGGCTACGTGGTGAAGGACTCCGGCGAGTTCGTGCTGATTTCCTCGATCCAGATGGCGTTCGAGCTGTTTGAGGCAAACAAAACCGCGCAACAAACGATGAAGGCGCTCAACGCAAACCTCAAGCGCCATCAGACGATTGCACGCGATCTGCCGGGGCTGGTCTGCCGCTTCACAAAGGACGGGATCACCACCTTCGTAAACGACTACTACTGCGAGTACTTCGGGGTAGCGCGCGAGGAAATCCT
>PUOW01000428.1 GCA_003552185.1 Spirochaetaceae bacterium | reverse complement strand
GCTAATATCCCAGGCCCAGTTAGAAAGAATGCCAATCTTAACCGGTGATAAACAATTTGGCGCATATTCAGTTGAGATAATAGAGGTTTAGGCTTAAAAAAATGTGACAACCGGTGTCTGATATTTTTTGTCAAATTCTTATCAAGTTTTGTTACACGTTTTGTTCTTCATTTTTAAATATAAGTACCCCGATCTCGCAGCAGCAGGGTATTAGTTGCCGCAGCATTTCTTGTATTTTTTTCCGCTGCCGCAGGGACAGGGCTCATTGCGCCCTACTTTTGGCTCTGAACGGGTATAGGGTTCCCCAAAATATTCTACCGGTGGACCGTCCACCTGATCATCAAAATCATCATCGTCAAAGGCGTATGCTTCCGGAAAGGTTTTCTTAAAATACTGCAGCTTTTTAATATAAGTATCCAGCAGGAATTTTTCTTTTTTCCGGTTGGCCACAAGATCAAAAAACTCCGCTTTAAGTTTATATAATTCCGGGTAATTTTTCTTCAGCCTGGCCAGATCGGAACGCAGGGAATCCATCTCCATGACAATGTCCATTTCCAGGTTAAACTCTTCTTTTTTACAATCAAGGCAGGTTGTATCATCACAGCGGTTTAACTCAAAATCAAGCAGCCTGGGCAGGCTGTTATCGATGGTCGGGTCTGCTATGACTTCGTCAATTTTCAAATCGAACCTTGTTTTTTCGCCAACCGTTGCGGTGATGGAAGCGATTTCAGGATCATCGGGTAAAAGGGTGGATGCGGTTTCAACCGCATCAAGAGCCAGCTCATAAAGGGCTGAAGCAGCAAGTTTGTCTGCGATTAAAGCCAGAAACCAGGCGGTATTGGTTTTGTTGCTTTCATCAAGCAGCACTTTATTTTTTAACTCCTGGTAATGCTGTTTTAGATCCTTGTGATTATCTGTAACAAGATCGATGATAATAATTTGGAAATATAAGGTCAGGTTGTCCCAGCCCTTGTTATTGCTTACAGAAAGCCCTTCATGGAGGGTTTCGATAGCCGCGCTAATATCATCCGTTTCTAAATATGATCCAGTTAAGCCCATCCATAAAGAGAGGTTGTCTTCATCAAGGGCAAGCGCTTGCCGGTAATAATCGATCGCTTTTTGGTGCCAGCCGCGGGTAGAGTAACTGTGCGCCAGGCGGCGCACATAGCCGGCATTACCGGGTTCCCGGTCCACCAGTTTTTCAAAGATGCGGATCGCTTTTACGCTATTGTTATTTTCCAAGTAGGCATCGCCCAGCAGGCTGTTGATCACGCTGAAGTCAGGATATATTTTAACAACTTCCTCCAGGCACTGGATCGCTTTTTCGGGGTCCTTTGCTTCCATCGCCTGTAGCCCGCCCTGGTAATAGAGCCTGACCACCTGGGGCAGTGAAGCGAGGGCATCATATTCTTTTCGTGTCTGCTCATTGCTTAAGATCTCATATGCTTCCCGGATTTTCATAAACTGATCGGGATGCCGGTCTGGCGGATATTTTCTGACCAGCTTGAAATAAGCCTTTTTTATCTCGGCCGGCGTAGATTGTTCGGTTATTTGTAAGGTTTGATAATGCGTTTTCAAGTGCTGAACCATCCTCGCATAAAATTAATCAGCCTGGATTTGATCCATAAGTACCGGTAGCCGGGCTTTTGTTTTACTGCAGCCAGGTAGCGCCAGGCGGCCGGGCTGTTCCGGTTTATCACCAGGGCTTTTTCCCAGCATTCAACAGCCGGGCCCGGTTTGCCCTCCAGCAGTTGCAAGATGCCAAGCATGGTCAAGAGATCTTCTGCTGCATCGAAACAGGGCATAATGTCTTTTTTTAAAACTGCTGTAGCTTGACCATATTTCTTTTCTGCACACAGTTTATATAACCGGTCAAAAGCGGGGCCTGTTTTCTGCAGGGCCAGTTTTAAATCGGCCAGGTAGCCCAGGGCCTTGTTGTTTTCCCGCGTGCAGTTGACACTGTGGGCCCAGCAGTAACCGGCTGTTTTAAATTTACCCATCCGGTAATAGCAAAGCCCGGTCAAATTCCAGGCAGCGATATGGTTTGGATCGTAACTGACAGCCTTGATCAGGCTTGCTGCCGCCTCATGCAAGCAGGCCTCCCGGGAAAGCTCTAGTCCCTTGTTGTAATAAATCCGGGAAAGCTGATCAGTCATCTTCGTCCTCGGTCAATTCATAGATCATCTCGTGCAATTCGTTTTTATACTGGTTTAAAAATTTGGCTTTTTCTCCCTGCACCAGGCCGGCCTTTATTTTCTGGACCAGGCTTTCCATTTCAAAAGCAAAGATGCCGGCCTGGCCGCTTTCGATCAGTTCTTGTGCCTTTTTTAGGATCGCTTTATATTTTCGGGCCTGGGGCACCTGGTCCCAGGCATAAAAATCCACTTCCTCTTCCATGTCCACCGCATTGGTTTCTATAACCAGGTTGGCCTTTTCCCCGGTGCTTAAGATTGTCCCTTCCACCTGCAGGATACCGTTAGCGTCGTAGGCAAAGCTGACGCTCACCTTTTCTTTAAAAGCAGGGGCCGGCGGGATCCCTTCCAGCATGAACCGGCCTAAAAAGTTGTTGTGGGAAGCTTTTTTAAATTCGCCCTGGTAGGCTTTTACTTCCACCATGGTCTGGTCATCAACCACAGTGCCGTAGATTTTCTTTTTAACCGTGGGAATGGTTACGTTGCGGGGGATTATGGTATCAAAAGCATCGGGCACGGGCAATCCGCCCACCACATCCAGGACTGCAATCCCTAAAGTGTAGGGGCAGACATCGGTAATCAGGATATCTGATCCGGCTGAAAGCTCCCCGCTGATTATGCCCCCCTGGATGGCCGCACCGCACACCACCGCTAAGTCGGGATCAATTAAAGAACCGGGTTTTTGACCCAGGGATTGTTCGATAAACTTTTGCACGTATGGTATCCGGGTTGAACCGCCCACCGGTAAAACCAAATCCAGGTCTGCTGCCTTAAGGCCGGCATCATCCAGGGCGGTCTGGATCGGGGCAGCTGTGGCATCGATCAGATCTTTAATTAATTCTTCAAAAAAGTCCCTGGTGATAGTATCTTCCAGGGCGACCGGGCTGTTCTTAACCCTGGCGAAATGGGTTAAAAGCACATGGTATTCTTCTGCTTCACTTAAGGCTATTTTGCATTTTTCCGCTTCGTCTTTTAACCGCACCAGGGCCCTTTTGTCCCTGGTGACAGCAGAAGGATCAAGTTTATGCCGCTCTGCAAAACGCTCCAGCAGGTAGTCAATCAGGCGCTGATCGAAGTCTTTTCCACCCAGCTTATTGTTGCCTGCGCTTGCTTTAACCTCCAAAACTCCTTCGAACATTTCCAGGACGGTTACATCAAGAGTCCCTCCGCCCAGATCATAGACCAGTAGATGCTGGCATTCTTGCATATGTTCAATCCCGTAATCTAAAGCTGCGGCAGTCGGTTCGTTAATAATCCGCTCCACCGTAATCCCGGCCAGCTGCCCTGCTTCCATAACAACCCGCCGCTGAAGATCAGAGAAGTAGGCCGGGACGGTAATGACCGCTTTAATGACATCATTACCAAGGTGGCTGCGGGCACAGTCCATCAGGTAGGACAAAATAAACGATGCCACCTGCTGGGGTGTGTATTCTTTCCCCTGCATAATCACCGGTTCTTCGCTGCCCATCATTCTTTTCACTTCAATGACCGTATCTTCGGGCTGGAGCAACAGCTGGTCCCGGGCATCTTTACCGATAATCATTTCCCCTTTTGAGGAAAAACCCACCGCGGAGGGAGTAATTTGCTCCCCCAGGTGGTTGGATATGACCTGCGGTTTTTCCTCTTTTAAAACAGCGATTTCCGAGGTCGAGGTGCCAAAATCGATCCCCACAATTTTATCTGTCATTGTCAGCATCACTTCCTTCTGCCAGGTTGTTGACTACCACCAGCGCTTTTCTGAGCACTTTGGCCTGATGCAGGTAGCCGCAGCGTATAACCGCCAAAATGGCCCGATCTTGATAGTGGTGGTCTGTTTTAACTTCTGAGGCAGCATGAAGGCGGTTGTCGAAAGGAATGTTTTCCTCTTCTATAACTGAAATGCCGAGCCCGGCCAGTTCAGAAACTACTTTTTTCCATAGTAGCTGTATTTGCTTCAGCCTGCCGGCCTCTTCATGGGCCAAAGAGTACCTGTATAGTGCTTCGATTTGATCTGCAACATTAATCAAACCTTGCATTAGGGTTGATTTATCTGTTTTAAGTGCGGTGATGGTTTCCTGCTGACTGGCAATAATCCTGTCTAATTCCTGTAACTCCCCGGAGCCCTCCAGTAGCTCTTCCAGCTGGATATTGGTTTGGTTCAATTCTTTACCCACCCGGTTTAAGGTGGACTGGAAAGCTTTAATAACAGGGGTAATCTCGTAACGGTAGCCGGTTAATGAAGGATCAATTGCGGCAAAATCATACCCTGCCAGTTCTTTGTTAAAATCTATCAAAAACAGCACCGCCTAAAACAACTTTTTTTTATTATAGCAGGTTGTAAAAAGAATTAAACCTTGATCTGTTAATATTGCCTTAGAAAGAGATGCAGTATCCACTTTATAAAAGATGTAGATAAAGAGTGGGTAGAAGAAGCCGAAAAAAGAATCAATGAAATAAAAAAGGGTACTGTCCAGCTGATAGCCGGCGATGAAGTTTTTGATGAAATCAAGGATAGATGTAAAAGATGAACTGCCGGTCGTTTCCTGCAGGGCTCCGCCCTTCCAGAAACTCCCTTTAGGGGTCAGACCCCCCTGATTATATCCCTCTTACTCAAGGTAGTCTTTCAGGTTTCCTTCCCAGCGTGAATTAATTGCTACCGCTTCCTCAAATAGTTCTTCGGTCAGCTCCTGGTCATCTAACACCTCGGAGGCAATTTGAACCGCCAGCTGTTGCGGTTCAAAGAGGCGGGGTTCAATATCCCTGGCCTCTAAAACAACCTCCAGGCTTTCTTTGAAAAGATCTGTCTCTCCAGTTATAGTCCCTTTGTAGATAAGAGCCTGGGCCAGGCCCATATGCCCGATAACATGCGTGGGACTGATCTCTACCGCTTCCTGGTAGACTGCTACGGACTGCCGGGCGGTTTGCTCTGCTTTTTCACGCATCTCAGCATGACCGGAAAGGCCGATCAGCTGTGCGGTGTAGGCATTTAATATTCGCCCCAGGCTGTTATAGAAGCGAAAATTTTCCGGTGAAGCAGCTACCGCTTTTTCCATCTCGCTGATCATATATTCCACCTCACCGAAGTGGATCTGCACCATATCTTCCGGGTCGGCGCCGCTTAAACGGCCTGCCGCAGTTT
>PUOW01000115.1 GCA_003552185.1 Spirochaetaceae bacterium | reverse complement strand
ATACCGATGTTGACCTTCGGCATACCCGGCAGCTCTATCGCGGCGTTGCTGATGGCGGCGCTCATCATGGAAGGCGTTCCGGTCGGACCGCGAGTGGTGATCGACCACACGCAGGTGGTCTACACGATCTTCCTCTTGATGCTGGTAGCGAACCCGGTGAACCTCGTATTCGGGAAGTTGCTGATTCCGGTGTTTACGCGCCTCACCAAGATTCCGGCGGCGGTGCTGTGGCCCACAATCGCAATTGTGCTGGTAATCGGTACCTACGCCTACAACAACCGCCCGTTCGACATCATCATGTGCATCGTCGCCGGGCTCATCGGGTACTTCTATCGCTGGTTCAAGATTCCCGACGGGCCGCTGGTACTGGCGTTCTTGGTAACACCGCTGTTTGAAGCGAGTTTTCGCCAAGCGATCACGCTCTCGCGCGGCAATATGATGTTTTTCGTGGGCAGCCCGATTTCGCAAATTCTCTGGGTGGCCACCGCGCTCTCGATCTTCTTTTTCCTGAGAAAGAAGCGTTAGCTCAGAACTCCGCCACATAGCGGTCGAGCAAGATGCGATACATCTCCGCCCCGACGGGAATGATCTCGTCGGGGTAGTCGTATGTGTTGCTGTGCAGCTGCGGCTGCGCCTCCCCCGCCCCAATACCGAAGAACGCTCCCTTGAAGCGCGTTAAGTACCGGCCGAAGTCCTCGGACCAGCGAAACGGCTCCTCCACGCGGCGGCGCGGTCGGTCGTGAGCGTCGAGAACCGTTTCAAGCCACTCAACGACCTCCTCGTTGTTGTCGGTAGCCGCAAACTCCTCGCGCCACTCGATCTGTGAACTCAGCCCGGCGGCTTCGGCGAGGCGCTGAACCTCGTTTGTGAGAAGCGACTTGAGCGTGTTCAGGTCTTGATCGTTATACGCGCGCAGCACCCCCATCACTACCGCCTCGCCGGGGGCGGTGCCGAAGTTCGGCCCGAGCTCCACCGCGCCCAACGCAGCCGAGGTTATGGTACCGGTGGAGCGCGCAACGAACTCGTCGGCGTGCCGATGCTCGAGACCGTTCACGAACTCAAGCAGCTGCGAAACCGTCGAAGTGGGGCTTACGCCGTACTCGGGATAGCTTGAGTGTGAGGTGCGTCCCTCGAACGTCGCGATGAAACCCACCGACGCCGCCGCGAAGGTCCCGGGCCGCGTCACCACCGTACCGATTGGAAAGGTCGGAAGGTTGTGAAACCCGAGAATGAGATCGGGCTCGAGCTCGAGGAAACGCGGATCCTCGAGCAGTGCCGCAGCACCGGTTCCGGTTTCCTCGGCCGGCTGAAACAGAAGCACGGCGCGGCCCCGCTCGAGGGGCCGGCGACACAGCGACTGCGCGACCGCGATCATGGTCGTCATATGACCGTCATGGCCGCAGAGATGCGCCACACCGTCGCGTTCGGAGCGGTGCTCGTGCCGGCCGAGGTCCTGTATCGGAAGCGCATCGAGCTCGCAGCGCAGCATCACCGTAGGGCCGGGTTCCCGGCCTTCGTACACCGCGCAAATTCCGGTGCCCATGCTCCCGAGGCCGGTGATGAGCCGGTCGGGCGCGCAACGTTCACCGAGCTCGCGCTCAACCGTACGCGCGGTCTCGTGCTCGTGCTCCGACACTTCGGGGTAGCGATGTAGGTTCCTCCGCAACTCGCCGAGCCGATGGATTTCGGTTTCTTCGAATAGCCTCTGCAACTGTTCCATAGTGTTATGCTACACTCAGAGGCAAGAAATGCGCAAGGACAGCTACTCACCGCCGAGCACCGGGCTGCCGGAACTCGACGAAATCCTCAATAGACTACGCCTCGGCGACAACGTCGTGTGGCAGCTCGACGCGATCGAGCATTACCGCCCGTTCACCGAGGCGCTCGCCGCGCACGCCCACCGCACCGGAGAACGGCTGGTGTACTTTCGGTTCGCAGACCACCCGCCGGTGCTGGCCGACAACAGTCCCGCGGTTATGGTGCACTCCACGAGGCCGGAAGCAGGGTTCGAAAACTTCATTACCCAAATTCACCGCACAATCCGTGAGATGGGCCACGGCGGCTACTACGTCTTCGATTCGCTTTCGGGCCTCAGCAGCACCTGCTATAGCGACCGCATGATCGGAAACTTCTTCAAACTCACCTGCCCGCTTCTCAGCCGCTTGAACACAATCGCGTACTTCGCGCTGTACCGCCACACGCACTCGTACCACGCCGCGCTTCCGATCGTCGAGACCACGCAGATTCTGATCGACGTGTATCGCTACAAGCAACGGCAGTTCGTGCAGCCAAGTAAGATACAAGACAGAGAAGACCCGAAGCGACTCACGCTGCACGAGTGGGATTCAGGGCAGATGAAGCCGGTAACGTACAGCCCGCTCGTGAGCGCGGTGATGGCCACTTCGCCGTGGGCGGGGCTCAGAACCGCGCCGTACCGCATGGTAGGGCTCTGGGACAAGACCTTCCTAGAGGCCGAGGCGGTGCAGAACGCGGTCGACGCCGGCGACGTCCTGGTACTGCATGCACAGGAGCAGTTCGAGAAGCTCGTAAAGCTAATTGTACCGCGCGAGAAACAGCTCCTCGAGCTCGCGCGCCGCTACCTTTCGCTGCGTGACATCATCGCGATCTGGAAACGCATGACCGGTACCGGCATGGTCGGCGGAAAGGCGATGGGCATTCTGCTGTCGCGCGCAATCCTCAAGCAGAGCAATCCTATCTGGCAGGAACGGCTCGAGCTTCACGACACCTTCTACATCGGCTCAGACGTCTTCTACACCTTTTTGGTCACGAACGATTGCTGGTGGGACCGCCAACGGCAGAAGGACCCGCAGAGCTTTTTGATCGGTAACAACCGGGTGCGCGAGCGCATTCTGCGCGGGAGCTTTCCCACCTACATCACCGAACGCTTCGAGGATGTGCTCGAGTACTTCGGGGAGTCGCCGATCATCGTGCGCTCGAGCAGTTTGCTCGAGGACAACTTCGGCAACGCGTTCTCCGGCAAGTACGACTCGGTGTTCTGCCCGAACCAGGGACCGTTGTCCGAGCGGCTTGCGGCGTTCCTCGACGCGGTGCGCACGATCTACGCGAGCACCATGAGCGACGAGGCGCTCGATTACCGCAACCGCCGCGGGGTGCTCGACAAAGA
Organism: Spirochaetaceae bacterium; assembly: GCA_003552185.1. GTDB lineage: Bacteria > Spirochaetota > Spirochaetia > DSM-27196 > SLAA01 > B1Sed10-166. The sequence continues at coordinate 2,193 of PUOW01000115.1, read as the reverse complement.
CGAGCAGATGGCGTTGGTGGTGCAGCGCGTATCCGGCGACCTGCACGGGCGCTACTTCTTTCCGCACGCCGCGGGCGTCGCATACTCGTACAACCCTTACGTCTGGGACCCGAGCATAGACCCCGACGCCGGCGTGGTACGCCTGGTGTTCGGGCTCGGCACGCGCGCGGTCGACCGCTCCGACGACGACTACACCCGCATCATCGCGCTCAACGCGCCGCAGAAGCGCCCCGACTCCGACTTCGAAACGATGAAGCGCCACACGCAGCGCCGCGTTGATGTGCTCGACCTCACGGCCAACGAGTTCCGCAGCGTGCACGTGCTCGATCTCGCCGAGGCGGCCGAGCGCGCCGGACTGCCGGTCTCGATGTTTGCAACGCGCGACCATCAAGGCGAGCGCCGCGCGCGCGAGATGGGGTTGCACGACACCACCCAGTGGATCATCACCTTCGACCGCTTTTTGGAAGAGAGCAGTTTTGTGGAGGATATGCAGCTGCTGTTGAGGACGCTGCGTGAGGCCTACAACGCGCACGTCGATATCGAGTTTACGGTTAACGTCGACCCCGACGGGTCGTACAATCTCAATCTGGTGCAGTGCCGGCGCTTCCCGATTCAGAACACCACCGCGTTGGCTCCCGCACCGGTGCCGGCGGTGGACCAAAGCAAGGTGATCATCCAGAGCAACGGGTCGGTACTCGGCTGCGGGCGCGTCACCACGGTCGACCGCATCATCTACGTAGACCCCGACGGCTACCAGACGCTCTCGGAGAACGAGCGCTACGCGCTTGCCGAGGTCATCGGTCGCCTCACGCACAGCGTCCCGCCGAGCGAGCACCGCGCCCAACCGACGATCATGCTGATCGGCCCGGGCCGTTGGGGCACGAGCACACCCTCGCTCGGGGTTCCGGTTTCGTTTGCCGAGATCAACACCGTGTCGGTGATCTGGGAGATAGACTATCTGAGAGCCGGCTTAACCGCCGACCTCTCGCTCGGCACGCATTTCTTCAACGACATGGTAGAGGTCGATATGCTCTACGTAGCGCACGCGGTCAATCAAGACGACAACACGCTCCGCCGCGAGTTCTTCGATCGGCAACGCTCGGTACTCACCAAGACCGCCCCCGACCTAGCGCAGTGGGAAGAGGTTGTGCGCGTATTCGATTTCCCGGCTCCAAGCGGAGCGGAGACTGCGCTCTATGTGTACGCCGACTCCGAGCGCCAGATCGCGCAGCTGTACTACTCCGGCGACTACACCAAACCCTGATCGAGCATCGCGTCGGCCACCTTCACGAAGCCCGCGATATTCGCACCGGCGACGTAGTTGCCCGCGAAGCCGTACTCCTCGGCGGCAGAGCTGGTCGCGCGGTGGATTTGGCGCATGATCTGGCGCAGCCTGCCGTCTACCTCTTCTTCGGTCCAGGAGAGCCGCATCGAGTTTTGGCTCATCTCGAGCCCCGAGGTCGCGACACCGCCGGCGTTCGCGGCCTTGCCGGGCGCAAACAACACCCCGGCCTCCTGCAGACGGGCGACCGCCTCGGGCGTGGTCGGCATGTTTGCGCCCTCGGTCACGACCTGAACCCCGTTTGCCACGAGTTGCTCGGCGTCGGCCGACCCGATTTCGTTCTCGGTGGCGCTCGGGAAGGCCGCGTCGCACGGCACCGCCCACGGTCGCTCACCAGGGTAGAACGCCGCATCCGGGTAGCGCTCGGTATACTCAGAGATACGCCCACGACGGATGTTCTTGAGCTCCATCACGAACCGTAGCTTTTCCGGGGTGATCCCGTCGGGGTCGTGAATGTAGCCGCTTGAGTCCGAGAACGTCACCGGCCGCGCGCCGAGCTCGAGCGCCTTCTTGGCGGTGAACTGTGCGACATTTCCGGAGCCCGAGATCACGCAGGTTTTGCCTTCCAGCGAGCGGCCGCGTTGCGCAAGCATCTCGGCCGCGAAGTAAACCGCGCCGTACCCGGTGGCCTCGGGCCGAATTAGCGAGCCGCCCCAGTTCACCGATTTGCCGGTTAACACTCCTGAGAACTCGTTCTGCATCCGGCGGTACTGCCCGAACAAATACCCGATCTCGCGCAGCCCCACCCCGATATCGCCCGCCGGCACGTCGGTGTACTGGCCGATATGGCGCTGCAGCTCGGTCATGAACGACTGGCAGAACTTCATGACCTCGGCATCGGACTTGCCTTT
>PUOW01000164.1 GCA_003552185.1 Spirochaetaceae bacterium | reverse complement strand
CGGGAACACCGGGCGAGTACCGCCCGGCACCCGCCGTTAGCGGCGCGGTGGCGGCCCGATCTCGGGAGGCGTTTCACCTTCGGGCACAAAGAATAGAGCGGCCGAGTTGATGCAGTAACGTTGCCCGGTAGGATCGGGGCCGTCCTCAAACACATGTCCGAGGTGCGAACCGCTCGAGCTGTCGACAACCTCGATGCGCTCGGTGAAAAACGAGTGATCCTCCACGTACAGCACCGCATCGGGCTCGATCGGCTTGTAGTAGCTCGGCCAGCCGGTGCGCGAATCGTACTTGGTCTCGGACGAGAACAGCGGTTGCCCGGTCGCGGCGGAGTGGTACACACCCTCTTCGTAGTGCCGGTCGTACTCACCGGTAAAGGCCCGTTCAGTTCCCGCGCGTCGCAGAATGTGATGCCGTTGCGAGCTCAAGAGCTCACGCCACTCCTCGTCGCTGCGCTCGATAGGAAACTGCACCCGTCGAAACTCCTCGCGCGTGAGGATCGTCCCGGGTGGGATATCCTCCACCGCGATCGGTCCATCCTCCGGTGGCGCAAATCCCGACCGCCGACCTGCGCCGTCGGAATCCCGCGACCGCGCATCGTCAGCCGTCTCCGCCGGTGCCTCGGCTCGCCGTGAGCCGTCGCTGCTTGAATCTGCCTCGGAGCGCCCGGCCGCCTGCAGCGTTCCGGCGATCATAACCGCGGCCGCGACCACCCCAAGCTTAACGAAAGCGCGTGACATAACGATGCCCTCCCTTAATGCGATGAATATACTTGATGAATATACTCATATTGACAGGGCCCAGTCAGCCTACTACAATACCATGATGTCTGAGCACAGTTCCGAGACCGCTGCAGTTGAGGTGTATCGTTCCGAAAGACCGGGCTACACCGGGGAGCGGCCGATCGCGTTGATCACCGGCGCCACCAGCGGTATCGGCGCCGAGTTCGCGGCGCAGTTAGCGGCGCGAGATTGTGACCTCGTTCTCATCGGCCGTCGCGTAGCAGAACTTGCAGACCGCGCACGCGAACTCGAGGCACGCTTCACGCCCGCCGTCCGTGCGCTCGCCTGCGACCTGGCCCTGCCGGAATGCCGCGACGCGCTCGTGGGGGAGATACGAAAGCTCGCGCGTCTCGATTGGTTGGTGAACAACGCCGGCTACGGGCGCGGCGTCGCGTTTACCGAGGATAGCTATCACGAGCAGCGCGCGTTACTCGCGGTGCTGCTCGATGCGGTAACCGAGCTCACGCACGCCGCAGCCGGGCAGATGCGGCCGGGCGCGCAGATCGTCAACGTGTCCTCGCTCGCCGGCTTCGGTGTCTCAAGACGCAGCGCGGTGTACTGCGCCGCCAAGGCCTACGTCACGAGCTTCTCGGAGTCGCTGGCGCTCGAGCTCGCACCGCGCGGTATCGGAGTGCTTGCGCTGCTTCCGGGCTACACCTACAGCGATTTCCACCGTTACGACGCTCGCGCGCGCCGAAATCGTGGGATAGTGCGCTGGCAGACAGCGGCCGAAGTGGCCCGCGAGGCGATGAAAGCGGTCGAGCGCGGGCGGGTTATCTGCATCCCCGGCCGGGCGAACAGGCTGCTCTATCTGCTGGCGAAACTCCTTCCCCGCCGCGTGGTGTACCGCATCATGGCCGGCGGGGAACAAGGCCGGGTGTCGAACACCACGCCCGACACTAGCATTGATACAACTAGCATTCATACAAACCGAGACGCTCCGAGACGATGATGAACTCTCCCGGCAGGAACCCTCCCGGCATGAACTCTCCCCGCACGAGCCCATTCGCGTGGAGCCGAAGCCGCAGACAATGCAAGGTCCAAAGGTGGCGTTCCTGTCGGAAAGACCTCGCTCACCCACCCCCCGCTCGTGTCCCGCGCGCCCCTTGCCTACCTCGCATCCCGCGGCCCCAGGCTCGTGGCCTTCTCGCCGTCTCGATCGCGATGCTCGCTGCGCTCTTCCTGTCGACTCCGCCGGCCGGTACGCTCCCGGACGAACCGCCCGTCGCCCCCTCGCCGACACAGCAGGAACCGACCGTCGTGACAAGGCGCGAACACATCCGTGAACACCAAGACGGGCGGTACCTCGGCCAGACGCGCACCGAGACTCGCGTGATCCTGCGCCGACACGACGCGGAGCACGCGCTACACGACGGGCGAGCATTCGAGGGCGTGGAACTTCGGTTCGCCGATACGATTCGGGAGCGAGCCCCGGTTGGGCGTCCGGTGGAGTTCTCGCGTGAGTTTGCGTTCGTGCTCGACTCCGAGGATCGCCGCGTGAGCGGGGGCGAGTATCTCACCATCCCTTCGATCTGGGGTTTTCCGGCTGCGCCGGCGGCGATCGGAGCGCGCATGTTCGGCATGCCGGATGAGGCCTCGATCGAGCCCGGGACGCGCTGGAGCGCTTCGGGTGAGTACCGCGTGGCCCGCAGCTCGCCTCGCTCCGAAACCGCTACCGGTCGGCCCGATCCGCCGACCGAGGGCGTGGCGCTGCCGTTCGTGGCTGAGTACCGCTACGAGGGAACCGAGCACCGCGACGGCAAGGAACTGCACCTCGTTAGCGCAGGATTCCGCCTCCGCTATCCGCTCCCGCCGCTGCCTGAGTTCGAGGATCCCTCGCGCGAGGCGCGCGAGCGCGAGTATCGAGCCGCCCTCAGCAGGCGTGCGGAGCAAGCCGGTATCTCCGAGGTCGAGGCCCGCCATCACGCCACCATTCTCTTCACAATTGGGTCTTGGCGCCCGGTGCTCGTAAATGAAAGCATCACTCAACAGATCCGAACACTCGACGGCACGGAGCTGCGGCGCGAAGGGTTTCAGCTACACTGGTACCGGCATCCGCAACCGCTCGAGTTGCCGGAAATCCTGCGACGCGCCGACCGTCTCGATCTTCCCGACACCCGTATCGAGCAGCGCCCCGGCGGCATCGTGGTTGCGCTCGAAGCGGTCGGCTTTGAGCCCGACAGCGCTCAACTACTGCCCCGCGAACGCGAGCGCATTCGCGAACTCGCTGAGCTGCTGCAGCACTACCGAGGCGCACCGGTGCTCGCGATCGGGCACACCGCGGAAGCCGGAACCCAAGAGGGGCGCAAAGCACTATCTGAACGTCGCGCGGAAGTTGTGACCGAGGAGCTGGTCGCGGCCGGCATAGCCCCGGAGCGGTTGTTCTTTGAGGGTCGAGGCGCGAGTGAGCCCATAGCCGATAACGCCGACGAGGAAGGTCGCCGCCGGAACCGACGGGTCGAGCTATTCATTCTGGACGATCAGGCCGACCCTGATTCGCGCGATTAACTCACCCGACGCGAGCCTGCCCGGCGTGAGACCGCCCGGCGTGAGACCATAAGCCGTGAAACAGAGGGAGGAAAAAGCGGCGTCGGAAGGCTATACTGTATGATAGCGATGCAACCGAAGGAACAGTCCGGACGAACTCGCTCCGCTCCCTACTACGCGTTTGCCGATAGACATGACCGCGAGCTGTTTCTCTCGAGTCTCGGTGTGTTCACCGACGAGGAGCGCGCGCTGTTTCACCGCGTCTGCGCAATCTGGGAGCCGGAGATCCCATACCGCAAAGTTCACGCTACGATAGCGCAGGTCTCGGATGCCGACTCCCGTGAGCTTGGGCGGCTCTTGTCAAAGCTGCGGCGCTATCAATCTGCAGTTGTCACTACTCGCACCGTGGAGCGCACCGGGCGCCCGTACGGCGTGATGCTGTGCGAACCCGGCGAGCCGATCTTTTTCATCACGGTGCTTGAGGAATACCTGCGCCGTGTTGAGCGCGATCATCGTGTCGGTTTGCCGACCGAGCGCGAGCTTGGAGCCGAAGCCCCTCCGGTTGCGATCCGCCGCAGACTCGAAACCGGCGTGATAACTAAGGCTCTGCTATCGGCGGCCGAGTCAGGGGCTGAGTCTGTCGGTGAGCCTGCGGACGGCACCGGCGCCTCCGGTTCAGAGGCCACGGAAACTGCCGCACCCGAGGAGGCCGATGAGCTGTTCGTCTATGCGATGCCGCTCAAGCGCAGTGAAGACTCGGTACTGCTGCCCGGCTCGGTCTTGACCGAGCTCGCGACGCTCTCCGAGAAGATTCTGCAGGGCGAGTTCAATGACGGGGAGCTCTTGTCCGAGTTCGCGAAGCTTCGCAAGCGCGGTCTAATAGAACTCAAGCAACGCATCGCGGGAGCCGAGCTCACCACCTGGCGAGAGCTTAGTACCGAGCTTCTCGGGCATCTGCGGGAGCTGGCGGCCGGACCGGCTCGTGGCAGGCTTGCGGTGCTCGAGCCGGCAGCGGCGGTCATGCGAATAGCGGCGGAGGCCGCTCTCGAGGCTGCCGCGATCTCGAAACGGCGCGCCGAGCGACGTGAAGCGGCCGTCTCGCAACTCGTGGAACGCGTGCGTGAGAGCTCAGCGCCGTTTCTCACGCAGTCGTGGCTCAATCAACAGTTTAGTCGTCTGCAGGAGCAGCACCCCGAGGAGTTCGAGGCGATCAAGGCCGGGTTCTACCGCCGAACGAAACCCTCCGAGACCGACCGCATTCCGACGATTTTGCGCGTACAAGGTCGCTACATTCATCGGGATCGGATCTACCCCGAGTTTCAGGGCCGTCTCGAGAGCGCACGGCGAGAGCTGCACGCCCACTATCTCGGTGCGCTTACCGCCGAAATTCGCTTTCCGAACCGCGCACGAAACCCCGCGTTCTTCGGCGTCGATCAACTAGAGCGAGACATCGCCGAACGCCTGCGCCGCTTCGATCCGTTCGTCGCGGCCTTGCTCGGTGATGCCGCGCTTTTGACCGAGGTCGTGATTCACGCCGGTCAGGTCTCGCCGGATCAAGACACCAAAGCCCAAGCCCAAGAACGTGACCGCTTATTTCTCCGTGGAAGCATGAGGCTGAAACCGTACCGAGATATCATCGGGATTTCACTGCGCGCGCTGCTCGAGGAATACCTCGACGGGCTCGGAGTGGTTCGGCAGCTCTGGCTGCGCGTGACCGGCCGTCAAACGCGTCTCTGGGAACGCTACGTCGGCCCCGCCACCACTAAGGTCGTCACGAGCCGGGCAGGAACCCCGCACGCCGCCGCCGCGCAGCCGTTGCAAGCTCCGGGGGGCGAGCGCTCCGCCAGAGCGTTACCGAGGAAGCCGACACCGAGGATTACGCCGCACCCCGCCGGCAGATCCACATCGGCCGCAGGGTCGGCCGCAGCATCACATCCGGCATCGCGAGTCTACGACAACGGGCCGTCCCCACCGCGTCGCCCGTACTCGCAGAAAGAGCGCGAGGATGCCTGGCAAGCCTTTCAGCGCACCCTGAACGACGAGTAACCGATCGAACCGAGCGGCCGGCCTGCCGG
>PUOW01000250.1 GCA_003552185.1 Spirochaetaceae bacterium | reverse complement strand
TAGATCGCGGAACCGAAACACTCGGGAGGTTCTATGGACGATCGTAAGCAGGCCGTCGCACAGGTGAGCGACGCAGTGAAGGCGATCCGGGAGCACCGTCCGCTTGTGCACAACATCACCAACTATGTAGCGATGAACAGTTCGGCGAACGCGTTGCTTGCCCTCGGAGCGTCGCCGATCATGGCACATGCGTCGGAGGAGCTTGCGGAGTTGTCGGAGCTCGTGCAGGCGCTGGTGATCAATATCGGCACGCTAAGCGCTTCGTGGATTGCCGCGATGAAACTCGCCGCCCGCAGCGCCGGCGACAAGGGCGTGCCGGTGGTGCTCGATCCCGTCGGCGCCGGCGCGAGCCGCATTCGTACCCGAACCGCGCTGGAGTTGCTCGAGGAAACACCGGTCGCGGTGCTGCGCGGCAACGCCGGCGAGGTGAAGTCGCTCGCCGGTGAAAACGCGCGCAGTCGTGGGGTAGACTCTTTCGAGGCCTCAGCCGACGCGATCGAGGCCGGGACGCTGCTTGCCGAACGCTACGGATGTATCGTGAGCGTGAGCGGTCCCGACGATTACATCATCTCGAGCGAGGGCGCGCTCGTTAAGCTCTCGAACGGTGATGCGATGATGCCGCGGGTCACTACGCTCGGCTGCGCGGCGAGCGCGATAACCGGAGCGGCCTTGGCGGTTACGCCGGAGCCTCGAGACGCCGCGGCGGTCGGAATGGCGCTCACCGGGATCGCGGGCGAGATAGCGGCGGAGCATGCCGCCGGCCCCGGAACGCTGCAGGTGAGGTTTCTCGACGAACTCTACGCGCTCACCGACACCACGATCGCCGAGCGCTTGCGCTGGGAGGCGGCATGAGCGCCGGCGAGGTCGACTGGAGTCTCTACCTGGTCACCGACCGCGCGATGCTCGGCAGCCGCCCGCTGGAGAAGGTGGTTGCCGCGGCTGTGGAGGGCGGCGTGGGCGCGGTACAGCTTCGCGAAAAGGAGCTCTGCACGCGCGAGTTCATTGCGGAGGCGCGTCGGCTCCGGCAGATTTTGAAACCGCTTGGGGTACCGCTGATCGTGAACGACCGAGTCGATGTCGCGCTGGCGGCCGATGCCGACGGCGTGCACATCGGACAGAACGATATGCCGTACGCCGATGCGCGAAGGCTTCTTGGCCCCGATGCCCTGATCGGAGTCTCGGTGGAGTCGCTCGAACAGATCGAGGAGCTCGAGGACCAAGAGCTTGCGTACCTGGCCTTGAGCCCCGTCTATGCAACCCCAACCAAGACCGACACCATAACCCAATGGGGAACCGAAGGGGTCCGCGCCGCGCGCGAGCGTACGCGCCGGCGCCTGATCGGTATCGGCGGCCTCGATCGCGAGACCGCCGAAGCACCGCTACGAAACGGGCTCGACGGAATCGCGGTGGTGTCGGCAATTTGCCGCGCGGCCGACCCGCGCGCCGCGGCCGACGAGCTCGCGGCCGTTATCCGGGAGGCCCGCCGATGATGCTGCGAGATATCGGTGAGTTCGGCTTGATCGAGCGTATCCACGCGCGCTTCGGTCGCACTGCGTCGGGCTCGGACATTACAACGGCCGGTGGGGGCGCCCCGGGCTCGGTGGGTTCTGCGGCTCCCGGGCCGGGACTCGGCATCGGCGACGACTGTGCGGTGATAGAGCGCCCGGGTAGTCTTCTCGAGCTCGTCACCACCGACCTCTTGATCGAGGGAAGCCATTTCCTGCGCGACGCGATCGAGCCGCGGCAACTGGGCCGAAAGTCGCTCGCGGTCAATCTCAGCGATGTGGCGGCGATGGGCGGGAAGCCGCGCGCGGCGTTTCTGTCGCTTGCGCTACCCGGCGAGATCGAGTTGAGCTGGATCGACGCCTTTTTTGAGGGCGTCGGCGACCGCCTGTCGGAGGCCGGCGCCGAGCTGCTCGGGGGCGACACCACGCGTTCGAAAGGCCCGATCGTGATTCAGTTCACGATCCTGGGGGATGTCGAGCGCGCGCACCTGAAGCTGCGAGCTGCCGCCGAGCCGGGGGATATCCTCTGCGTCACCGACCAGCTCGGCGACTCCGGCGGGGGGCTTCAGGCCTTGTTGGACGGGGTCGACCGTACGCCGGCGGTGGAGCGCTTGGTGCGGAAGCATCTCGATCCTCGCCCGCATCTTGCGGAAGGCGCGTGGCTCGGCTCCTGCAGCGGCGTTCGTGCGATGATCGATCTCTCGGACGGTCTCGAGTCGGACGTGAGGCGCATTATGGAACGCTCGGGCTGCGGCGCCGAGATCGAGGTCACGAGGCTCCCGACCTCGCGCGAGCTCGAGGAGGTCTGCGCCGAACAGGGGTGGTCGGCCTGGGAGCTCGCGGTGGGCGGTGGAGAGGACTACGCGTTGCTCTGTAGCGTGGCGCCCGAGCAGTACGAGCAGATCGCGGCCGAGTTTCAGCGCGAATTCGGTCGTGAGCTCCACGCGGTTGGGCGGGTTACCGCCGGCCGCGCGACCGCGGCAAGAAGCGCCTCCCCGCAAAACAAAGCCCCGCACGACGCCCCATTTCGACGCAACGACCGAGACGAGCCGGTGTACCTGCAGGACGGGCGCAGGGTGGATCCCACGCGTCGCGGGTTCGACCATTTTCACAGCGAGTAGTGATAGGAGTACCGATATGCAGACAAGCACCCCGCGGCGCCCGGAACGCGACCAGGCGCCGCAGCGCGAGCAGGGCGGGGCAGGCCTTCAGGGCGCCGAGCAGGCCCGCGAGCAGACCCGCGAGCAGGAACCTACGCGATACCGTCGAGTTTGCACGATCGCGGGGTCCGACAGCGGTGGCGGTGCCGGGATACAGGCCGATATCAAGGCGATCTCGGCGCTCGGTTGTTACGCCGCCTCGGTTATCACGGCGCTGACCGCGCAGAACACCGTGGCGGTTCGCGCGATTCACACGCCGCCGGTCGAGTTTACCGCGGCGCAGATCGACGCGGTGTTCGAGGATATCGGCGCCGACGCGGTGAAGATCGGCATGCTGGCGAGCGCCGAGATCACCGCGGTGGTGGCCGAGCGACTGCGCTTCCATCACGCGCGCAGCGTGGTGCTCGACCCGGTGATGGTTGCCAAGAGCGGAGATCGTCTTCTGAGCCAAGATGCGGAGCAGACGATCGTGAGTGAGCTTCTGCCGCTTGCAGATGTGATCACACCGAACGTCCCGGAGGCGGAGGTGCTCTCGGGGCTTTCGGTAGGAGCGGACGAAGCATCTCAGCGTGCGGTGTGCGAGCAACTCCTCGGCTGCGGCCCGCGAGCGGTGCTCCTCAAGGGCGGACATCTCAGCGGCGAGACCAGTGTCGACCTTCTTGCGCTACGCGAGGCCGACGGAAGCGTTCGCTACCGGAGCTACGAGATGCCGAGAGTGCAAACCGCGAACTCGCACGGCACCGGGTGCAGTCTCTCCTCCGCGATCGCGGCGCTGCTCGCGCGAGGCCTTGGGCTCGAGGACGCGATTGGCGGCGCAAAGGAGTACCTTACGCAGGCGCTGCAGGCCGGGGCGTCCTACCGCCTTGGAACCGGTCACGGCCCGATTCACCACTTCTACGCCTGGTGGCGGTGAGTGCCGGTGCTCCGGCGCGGCCGAGCGATTACCGCCGAACGATTACGGCCGAGCGAATCTAGTTGACAGCGGGGGGCGGCGGGAGTACAAGAAGATATGGAGTATCGATGTGCGGTGTGCGGCGATACCTACACCGCAACCGCGTCACTGTATCGCTGTAGCTGTGGGGGCTACCTCGACTACCCGGCCTATCCCGTGTTTCCGCTCTCGGCCCTTGCCGAGCGCGATCACAGCATCTGGCGCTACCGTGAGGCGTACGGCCTTCCGGAAGGCTGCAAACCGATTACGCTCGGCGAGGGCCGCTCCCCGCTGTCCAAGATCGCGGTGCCGGAAGGCCGCATGCTCACGAAGCTCGATTACCTGCAGCCGTCGGGCTCGTTCAAAGACCGCGGCGCGGCGGTTCTGATCTCGCTTCTCGTGCATCTCGGCGCCGAACGCGTGGTGGAAGACTCCTCCGGGAACGCCGGTGCGGCGGTCTCTGCGTACGCCGCCGCCGCGGGCATCCGCTGCAGCATCTATACCCCCGACTACACCCCCGAGGGCAAGCTTGCCCAAATTCGCCTGTACGGCGGCGAGGTTCGCACCGTGGTCGGTACCCGCGACGACGCCGGCAAGGCCGCCGAGGAAGCGGCGCGCCGGAGCTGCTACGCGAGTCACCTCTGGAATCCTGCGTTCGTGCTCGGGTTACAGAGCACTGCGTTCGAGCTCTGGGAGCAGCTCGGAGAGCAGTTGCCGTCGATCGTGATCGTTCCGCTCGGATCGGGCGGCTATCTCGAGGGGCTGCACCGCGGCTTCACGGTGTTGTTGGAAGCCGGGTTTATCAGCAAGATGCCGCGTCTCGTCGGCGTACAGGCCGCGCACTGCAGTCCGGTTCACACCGCGTTTGAGCACGGGAGCGAGCGTCACCATCAGGTCGAGGTATCGCCGAGTATCGCCGAGGGCATCGCGGTGCAAAACCCGCCGCGGTCGCCGGCGGTGCTGAGAGCGTTGCGCGAAAGCGGAGGCTACACCGCCGCGCTCTCTGAGGACGAGATCAAGAGCGCCACCGGTGCGCTGATCCGGCGGGGCGTGTTCGCCGAGCCCACGAGCGCCGCCGCGTACGCCGCCTGGCGTCGACTCGGTCGGGCCGAGCGCGCCGACTCGCTCGTGATTCTCACCGGGCACGGCCTCAAACAGCTCTCGAAGTTGACCGACCTGCTCGCATCATAACCGGCGCATCCGGGCACGACCGGCTCGCGTTGTTTCGTTACGCCGCGGCGCTCACCCCAGGATCGTGACCAGCAAGCGTCTCGATCCACCGTGGTTACGGTGTTCGCAGAGATAGATGCCCTGCCAGGTGCCGAGGTTGAAGCGGCCGTTCGTGATCGGCAGCACGAGGCTCGTCCCGAGGAGCGAGCTCTTGGCGTGCGCCGGCATATCGTCGGAACCCTCGAGGGTGTGCCGATACTCGGGCCGGCTCTCCGGGACGATCGCGTTGAAGATCGTCTCCATGTCTTGGCGAACGTCGGGCGAGGCGTTCTCGTTTAAGGTGAGACCGGCCGAGGTGTGCTTGAGGAAAAGGTGCGCGATGCCGCCGGCGATCTCGCGAAAGCTCGGGATTGCCTGCTCTACCTCAGAGGTGATGAGGTGAAAGCCCCGGCGCCGCGGCGATAGGGTTAACTCGTGTTGACGGATCTGCATGCGCGGTATCGTACGCGGTTTGGAGCGGGTGCGCAAGCCGGCACGTGAGAAAGCCGGCACGTGAGAAAGCCGGCACGTGAGAAAGCCGGCGCGTGAGAAAGCCGGCG
>PUOW01000208.1 GCA_003552185.1 Spirochaetaceae bacterium | reverse complement strand
GCGTGGTCAGCGCGCGACGCGGCCGCGGCCGGCTCGTCGCTGAAACTCGTTCGAGATCTTGAGAAACGGTGCCGGGTCTATCACGTTCTCACCGAGGTGAATCTCGAAATGGAGGTGCGGGCCGGTGGAAAGCCCGGATGAGCCGAGCGTGCCGACTTGGTCGCCCTGTTTGACGACGTCGCCTTCCGAGACGGTGTTGCGACGAAGGTGAGAGTATACCGTTTTGAAGCCGTACTTGTGCTCAAGGATTACGTGCCAGCCGTGGTTGTATTGGTCGTACGCCGCCCGAGTTACACGGCCGTCGGCGGTGGCGAGTATTGGAACACCCGGTGTGTCGGCGATATCGATGCCCCGGTGCAGATACCACTGGCCGGTAAACGGGTGCAGATGCGGGCCGAACTCCTGCGTCACACGGCCGCGACCGCCTGCTACCGGCCATTTGTTGGGAATCGCCGAGAGCACCTCGTTGTGCGACGAAAGCACCGCATCGATTCGCTTGAGAGGCTCAACGCTGCCGCGGAGAACCGCCGAGAGCCGGCGAAGTTCCTCGATCTCGGGGAGCTCCCCGGACCGCGAGTTGCTGTCGGCCCCGATAAGCTCTATTGCCCCGCTTTCTACCCGCGAGTTCAGGCCGGGAGTTTGTCCTAGCCCCACAAAGGTTTCCATAGTGCCGGTCATGGCGTTCTGCAGACTACTTGCGCGCTGCGCGAGATCCGTCACCTCCGTGAGGATGGCTTCCAGCGAGGCCTTCGCCTCCTCAAGCTCGGATGCGCGGCGGTCTAGCGTGGCGCCGGCGTCGGCGGTGCTGGCCGAGAGATAGAAGATGCTGGAGCCGAGCAGCGAAACCAGAAGGCCGACAAAGATTACCGTGAGGACGTTTACTCGAAAGTTCAACACGCGACTGCCGGAGTACGGGACAATCTTTACCGTGATGCCTTGCCAGAGAGAAGAGCCGAGTGCCACCACCGCGCGTAGCGGCGCGGTAAGCACCTGTTGAAGCCGTGCTGGAGTTCTGCGTGTGCGAAACCGTCTTTTGTATCTCAAGCTTCCGTTTCCAGCCTTGGTTGCCTCGATGTTTGGTGCTCACCCGCTGAACGAGCCCACCTCTGCCAGGCTATATTGTCGGCACTATTCTCTATTATAGCGAGCATCGCGAAACAATACAAGGTTTCAGTCACGGCTCGCTCACAGCTCGCTCACGGCTCGCCGGTTTCACAGGCTTGCTTCACAACTACGGTTGACATGCGCCTCTGAAACTGCACGATAGCTTAACAGGTACCACGCAAAGATGCAAATCTCGAACGATGATTTGAGCCAACATGATTCGAGCCGGAATCCGGACGCTTCAGAACCCGCCCGGCCCCAAGAGCCGGGCTCGGAGGCCGGGACGCCGGAGGGCCAGGCCGGGGACTCGCGCCCGGGTGCTCGAGCGCCGCGCCGAGACGCCGGAACGGCGGGCTCGTTGAGGCCCCAGCTCCCCGCGCTCGTGTTTCTCGCGGTTTTGGTTTTTCTTGGGGTATTTCCGCGCTTGCTGATGGCGCCGATGCTGGTGCAGATCACCCGCGAACTGGCGATTACTACCGGTCAAGCGACGCGGCTGTTCCTATTCGTTTCGGCGGGCTATACCGCGCTGATGTTGTTGTCGGGGTTTGTCTCGCAGCGCCTGGGACACCGGAAAACCCTGGTGGTGTCGGCCGCCGGCACCGGCGCCGGCGCTCTGGCGATCTCGGTTGCGGGCTCGCTCCCGGTGATGCAAGGCGCCGCGGTGCTTCTCGGCGCCGGCGCCGGGCTGTACGCGCCGAGCGGCATTCCGACCGTTGTGGCCCTTGTGTCGGCCGAGAACCGCGGGAAAGCGCTCGCGATCCACGAGATGGGGCCGAACCTCGCGGTGGTCAGCGCCCCGCTGGTGGTCGCGGCGCTGGTGCCGGCGGTGTCGTGGAGGCTCGTGTTCGCGGTTACCGGGTTGATCTGTCTAACAGCCGCCGGCGCGTACGCGCGCTGGGGCCGCGGCAGCGAGCTGCCGGGCGAGCCTCCCAACCTCAAGAATATCGCGACGGTACTCGCCGACCCGGCCTTCTGGGTGGTCGCCGCGTTGTTGACCGTTGCGGTGAGCGCAGCGGTCGGCGTGTACGCGATCCTGCCGAGCTTCCTGATCGAGGAGCGGGCACTCGACGCCCGGCTCGTGAACACGCTCATCGGAGTATCGCGTGCCTCGGGTATCGCGATGGTATTTCTCACCGGGATAGCCGTCGATCGCATCGGAGTTCGCAGAATGCTCACGATCGTGTGTAGCGTGGTTGGGGTGTTCACGCTTCTGCTCGGCGTCGCGCACGGGCCGCTTCTTATTGCGGCCGTCCTGTTGCAGCCGCTTCTGGTCCCCGCGTTCTTTCCTACCGGGTTGAGTGCAATCGCGCAGGTTGGCCCACCGCATCTGCGCAACCTCGCGGTGGCGCTCGTCATCCCGGCGGCCAACTTCTTCGGCACCGGGGTGTTTCCGAGTTTCGCGGGGTTACTCGCCGAACAGGGGCGCTTCGCATGGGCGTTCGTGGTGTTGGCCGCTGTTCTCTTCGCATCGCTCGCGCTGGTTGCGCGATTCCGACCGCAGACCCGGTAGGCCGCCGGGCCGCCAGGCCGCCGCGCGGCCGGGCGGCCGGAACACACCGCCGGCGACAGCCGTTGAGCGGCCGGAGCTCGGGCGCGTGTTAGCGCTCTACCTTGCCCCACGGCACAATCGCGCCGCCGCGGCTTTGCCAGTCCTCGAGGGAGCCGTCGTAGAGACGCACGCGCTCGAACCCGGCGCAGCGCGCTGCGAAGTACGCTTGTGCGGCGGCATAGCCCGCACCGCAGTAGAATACAAGCTCCTTCTCGGGAGAGACCCCGTAATACTCGAACAGCCGTCGCAGCTCGTCCGGCGTGCGCTGAAGCGGAAACTGCGTTGCGTCGAAGGTCTCGAGATACGGTAGGTTGCGAGTTCCCGGGATCGCGCCGTAGGCAAACTGCTCGGGTGGCAGGGCGTTATAGAGCTCAACAGAGTCGGAGCTCAGCGAGGTGAGCACATACGCGAAATCCGCGCGTCGCTGCTCATCGGGCTTGGCGGTGAAGCTCCCGCGGCGAGCCGGCGGCTCATCGCGCGTCACGATCCCCACTGTGTCGCGCCAGGCGTGAAACCCTCCGTCCAGTACCTGCACCGAGCGATGACCGTAGTACTCAAGCAGCCACCACACGCGCGCGGCGAGGTAACTGCCGCCCTCGTCGTAGAGAACTACGCGCGAGCGATCGTCGACGCCGCAATCACGAAACTTCTCCTGCACCTCCGGCCCGTCGAGCACCTCGTGCGTCACCGCGCTCCCAGTTTCCAGACTTTCGCCACCGTCGAGCTCACCGGCCGGTAAGTTCACCGCATCGACGATATGTGCCCGACGGTACGCCTCACGACTGCGGACATCGATGATGCGCAGATTGCCGGCAGCCAGTATCCGGAACAACGCCTCGGCTGATATCGTGAACTCGTTACTCATTCCAGCTCCTTGAAGCACAGGCCGTCCGCGGGTAATCGTCCAAGCGCGCGATCGGCAATGCAGGTTGATCGGGACGAGCCGTTAATCGGCGCGATAGGTCACCGAGTAGATGCGCGGCTCACGTAGCGTCAGCAACTCCGTAAGCCGAATCGAGAATTGCACCTCATCGTCGACAACCTCACCGCCTTCCTGTTTCAGAAGCTCCCCCTCCGGGCGAACGCTGAGCTCTATACGGGCGTCGCCGATTCGCTCCGCCGCCTCACCCGGTGGGGCGTACTCCTCGAGAGCCCAGGCGAGGTAGTCTCGGTACTCATCGGCGCTCATGCTACCGTCGTCAGGCGGCAGCAGCGAATCGGCGATCATGGTATCGTACAACGGCGAAAGCGATAAGATCTGCTGAACCGCGTCCTGTGTGAGCACCACGCGCAACGTTCGCTCATCATCGTCGTGCGCAATCTCAAATAGATCTTCCGCGCCACCGGCCGGCGTCTCAAACACGCGTTCGATATCGGCGAAGCGAAGCGCCAGCTTCAACCGCCGAGGCTCGGGGCTTTGCACCGCCAACGGCGTGAGCTCCGGATGCGTCTCAAACGCCGTCTGCAGCTCCTCGGTGTCGAACAGATCACCGTCGCCTGGGTCGCCACCGATCGAGAGGAGCAGATCCGAGATGTACTCGTACAACATCGTGTCGAGATCGATCGTCATCTCGGTAGTGCCCGCCCCGCCTTCGCCGACCACGAGGTCTTGGTGCACGGCACACCCGCCGAAGGTGAACCCCACAACTAACGCAATCGCCACTACCGCGGCGCGTATTATCACGGTACGCATGCCGTTAAGCTATCGCAGGATCGAACACGCGTCAATTTGCCCCGCAAGCCCGCAAACCGGCGGGTAAAAGACCGGCGGGTACAAGACTTGCCGCACAAAACCCTCTGTGCCATACTCGCGCGCATGAAAGCCGTGATCCTTGCCGCCGGCTACGGCACCCGTTTTCTGCCGGCAACTAAAACCGTCCCGAAAGAGCTCCTGCCGCTGCTCGATAAGCCCGCCATCGCATTCATCATCGACGAGCTTGTTGCAGCCGGCGTGCACGAGATATTGATCGTGAGCTCTCGTCGCAAGAAGGCTTTGGAAGACTACTTTGACCGTGAGGTTGAGCTCGAGAGCGTTTTCAGAGCCGAGGGCGCCGAGGCAAAGCTCGAGCTCATCGAGCCGCCCGAGGCCACCGTGGTGTTCACCCGCCAACAACGGATGCGCGGCACCGGCCACGCACTGCTGCAGGCCGAGGCGTTTGTCGGGGATGAGCCGTTTATTGTGGCTTATCCCGACGACCTCTTCATTGGAGCACAACTTCCGGCGGCCGAGCTGGTTGCACGCCATCGGCAGACCGGCTGCTCGGTACTCGCGACCATCCACGACCCACCGGAGCTCGAGCGCTACGGCGTGCTGAGAATCGACGAAGATGGGCAGCACGTCCGCGACATTATCGAGAAGCCCGCACCGGGCGAAGCCCCGAGTCGGGAAGCCTCGGTCGGCCGCTATCTCTACACGCCCGATATCTTCGAGCATCTGCGGTCCGGCTGGGCCCTACACCTCGAAGAGGAAGGCGCCGACACGACGCTCGAGTACTTTCACACCTACGCGTTACAGCGTCAGATGGAGCGAGCCGGCGTAGTGTACGCACGCTGTTCGGCCGAGCGCCTCGACACCGGAAGCCCCACCGGCTACCTGCAAGCGATCGTTCGCTACGCTTCGCGCGATCCCCGCTACCGCGAAACACTGCAGGCCGAGCTCGCCCGGCTCTAACCCGGCTCTAACCCGCCCCACACGCCCCCGCCTGGGCAGCGCCCAACCGGCGGCGGGCGG